>CAZPDV010000427.1:0-1511 GCA_964585355.1 uncultured Aliiroseovarius sp. | reverse complement strand
GCTCGGAATCGGCCTATGAACACCCGCAGCCGCATGCCTGTTTCATCCAGTCGATCGACGACGACCTGGTGGGCGATGGCGGCATCATGGATCTGTGGGTGCGCGAGGCACGGCTGTTCAAATACGGCTCGGGCACCGGCACCAATTTCAGCTCGCTGCGCGCCGAGGGCGAGGCGCTTTCGGGCGGCGGCAAATCCTCGGGGCTGATGGGCTTTCTCAAGATCGGCGACCGGGCCGCGGGCGCGATCAAGTCGGGCGGCACCACAAGGCGCGCGGCCAAGATGGTGATCGTCGATGCCGACCACCCGGATATCGAGGAATTCATCAACTGGAAGGTCAAGGAAGAGCAGAAGGTGGCGGCGCTGGTGGCCGGCTCGAAGATGCATGAGCGCCACCTGAACCGGCTGTTCGAGGCGATTCGCGCCTGGGACGGGGCCGAGCAGGACGCGTTCGACCCGAAGGTGAATGCCGGCCTCAAGGCGGTTATTCGCGAGGCAAAACAAAACCTTATCCCGGAAAACTATATCAAGCGGGTGCTGGATTACGCCCGCCAGGGTTATGGCTCGATCGAGTTTCCCACCTATGACACCGACTGGGACGGCGAGGCCTATGCCACCGTCTCGGGGCAAAACTCCAACAATACCGTGCGGGTGACCGATGCCTTCCTGCAGGCGGTGCGCGACGATGCGGATTGGGAGCTGATCCGGCGCACCGATGGCTCGGTCGCCAAGGTGGTCAAGGCGCGCGATCTGTGGGATCAGATCGGCGAGGCGGCCTGGGCCTGCGCCGACCCCGGCCTGCAGTTCCACGACACCATCAATGCCTGGCATACCTGCCCGGAAGACGGCGAGATTCGCGGCTCGAACCCCTGTTCGGAATACATGTTCCTGGACAATACCGCCTGCAACCTGGCCAGCATGAACCTGCTGACCTTCTATGAGGGCGGGCGCTTTCAGGTCGAGGATTACATGCACGCCACCCGGCTGTGGACCATCACCCTGGAAATCAGCGTGATGATGGCGCAGTTTCCCTCGCCCGAGATCGCGCAGCTGAGCTATGAGTTCCGCACCCTGGGGCTGGGATATGCCAATATCGGCGGGCTGCTGATGAATATGGGCTATTCCTACGATTCCAACGAGGGGCGCGCCATTGCCGCGGCGCTGACCGCGATCATGACCGGCACCGCCTATGCCACCTCTGCGGAAATGGCCGGTGAGCTGGGCGCCTTTGCCGGCTATGCCCGCAATCGCGCGCACATGCTGCGGGTGATCCGCAACCACCGCACCGCCGCCTATGGCGCCGATGAGGGCTATGAGGGGCTGGCGGTCAAGCCGGTGCCGCTGGACCACGCCAACTGCCCCGATCCGCGGCTGATCGAGCTTGCCATGGCAAGCTGGGACGAGGCGCTGGCCCTGGGCGAGAAGCACGGCTACCGCAATGCACAGGTCAGCGTCATCGCGCCCACCGGCACGATCGGGCTGGTGATGGATTGCGACACCACCGGGATCGAG
>CAZPDV010000426.1:0-1518 GCA_964585355.1 uncultured Aliiroseovarius sp. | reverse complement strand
CCGCGCGGCTTGTTGGGCAAAAGCGGTTCGATGATCGACCACTCGAAGTCGGTCAACCCGTAGCGACGTTGGGCCATGCTGCTCTCCTCTTTGCGAAGAGTGAACCAGCAATCTCCAGATCGCGCTATACTTTGTCCGCCGTCAGCACCTGTGGCACAACAGAAATCCGGCCGGGCGGCGCGGCCTTCGCCCCTCTCCGGCAGGATTGTGCGCTCAGCCCGGGTCGTCCCGCACGTTCTGGTGCTGTTCGCCCAGCCCGTCGATCCCCAGCACCAGCCGGTCGCCCGGCCGCAGGTAACGCGGCGGCTTCTGCCCCAGCCCCACGCCTGGCGGCGTGCCGGTAGCAATGATATCGCCGGGCTGCAGGCTCATGAACCGGCTGAGATAGGCCACCAGCTGGGCCACGCCATGGACCATGGTCGAAGTCGAGCCGTCCTGCATCCGGGCGCCGTTCAGTTCCAGCCAGATGCCCAGCGCCTGCGGGTCGGGGATCTCGTCGCGGGTGACCAGCCACGGGCCGATGGGGCCGAAGTGGTCGGCAGATTTGCCCTTGACCCACTGGCCCGCCCGCTCGATCTGAAAGGCACGTTCAGAGACATCATTGACCAGGCAATAGCCGGCCACATGCTCGAACGCCCGATCCTCGTCCACATACTTGGCCGGCTTGCCGATCACCACGCCAAGTTCCACCTCCCAGTCGGTCTTTTGCGCGCCGCGCGGGATCCAGATATCATCGTTCGGGCCACAAATCGCGCTGGTTGCCTTCATGAACAGCACCGGCTCGGGCGGAAGCTGCATGCCGGCCTCGGCGGCATGGTCGGCATAATTCAGCCCGATACACATGAACTTGCCCACCGCGCCAATGCAGGGGCCAAGCCGGGTGGCCGGGTCCACCTCGGGCAGTCCGACCGGATCAATCGCGGCCAGGGCAGCCAGCCCCTCGGGCAACAGCACATCGCCCGCAATATCATCGACATGCGCCGAGAGGTCGCGGATCGTCCCATCCTCATGCAAAAGCCCCGGTCGCTCCGCCCCCGGCAGCCCGTGTCTGAGCAGTTTCATCGCATTCCCCCCGGTCTTGCGTGCTTACGGCCCCATGGCCTGAACAATTTCGCCCGATAAAAGACAAAGCACAAGCGCGGCATCTTGCCCCGCAGGCCGACCCACTCTCCAAAAGCCCGTGGTTACAGGACAGGCCCTATTGCCCCTCGACCCGCTGCCACAGCCAGGCGCCATCGGCGCGCCGGGTGCGGCGGATCAGCCCCCGTTGGTGCAGGTGGTTGACATGGGCCACGGCCTCGACCAGGGCCAGGCCATATTCGCTCTCGCCGATCTGGCGCTTGAACAGGGCCGGGAAACACTCGGCGGCGCTATGGGGCGTTTCGAGGAATTCCAGCAGGCGCTCCAGCGCGCCATGGTGGTTTTCGATCAGCTGGCGCATGCGGGTGGGCAGGCCGGTAAACGGCAGCTTGTGGCCGGGCAGAACCAGTTGGCTGTCGCGGGCATGGGGCGCCAGGC
>CAZPDV010000425.1:0-1519 GCA_964585355.1 uncultured Aliiroseovarius sp. | reverse complement strand
AGCCGATCAGGAAAGTGTCCACACCACCGGCGGCCGCGCAGAGGTGGGCGTAATGCAGGATCATGCGGCGATAGCCCCAGTCGGTGCCGCCGGTCCAGGAGACGGTCTCGCCACTGACCGCAAAGTCGGATACCTGTGCATTGCCCATAAACGCGGACACCTGCGGGACGGCAGCAGCGGTCTTGTCCACGGTTCCTGCATAGCCCGCCGCCGGAGAACAGGTGATCCGCCCACGCCATGGGTAAGAGGGTTGGCCGATCGTGGCCGCATTATCGGAATATGGATCGGGCAGCGTATTGCCTGTTGGAATATCCATCAGCAGAAAGGGATAGAAGGTGACCCGCAGCCCGCGCGCCTTGATCTCCTGAATGGCTTGCACCACGGCGAAATCCGCCGGTGTGCCGCCATAGGCCGTGCGTCCACTGGCATCGAGACTGATCACATGCGCACCTGCACGCGCCACACCATTCACTGCCCAACTTTTGGGTGTGGTGACCTTGGTGGTATTTTCGACCCCGGGCGCAATCCGGCAATTTCCCGCCCGCAAGTCGGTGCCGAACCAGCTGACTACGAGGCTGATGCTTTCGATGTTCGGGGCTGCAGCCTGCAGCTGATCGAGCGCCGCGACAATGTCGGGCACCGCATTGGTGGTGTGAACATTCTCGGAGGCGGTATTGCCACCAGAACCACGAGACACAGGTTCCGTGGCGTAGACAAACTCGCCGGTGCCGGGGATCAGGGTGACGGCGCGGATCATGCCCTCGGCGGTGTCGGGTTCAATAACGGGGTGGAAGACCTCGAAAGACAGTTGCGGGATGCGATTGCCGAACTGTTCCAGCGGCAATTCCTCGAACATCACGTAAGCCGTGCCGCGATAGGCGGGCGCATTGCCCGTCCCCATTTTAGCGAGAATGAACGGGTCCGGCTGCTGGGTCTCGTTACCCGTATAGAGCCGCCATGTCACATCCTTCAGATCGAGTGATTTGCCGTCAGCCCAGATGCGCCCGATGCCGGAAATCGACCCCTCGCAAAGCGCCACCGCGAAGGAGGCGGAATAGATGTAGGCCGTGGTGGTCACCTTCGGCCCGCCGCCCTTGCCGCCACCCTGCGTAGTTGTGTTCACGGTCTCGGTGAAATCCGTCGCCCAGATGATGTTGCCGCCGATCCGCATCCGGCCATAGATGCGCGGGATCACTGCCCCTTCGGTCGAGGTGGTGAGGGTCAGGTTTTCCAGCCGCTGGCCCTCGATGCGCTGCCCGGGGGCCAATGACGAGACAATCCAGCTGTCGATCATCGAGCCCGCAAAGGAGCCGATCGCGCCGCCGATGGTGGCGGCCGACACACCAAGGATGGCCCCGCCGATGCTGCCACCTATGGCAGCGCCAGCCGAGGCCAGAAGAATGGATGCCATGTCAGATCCTTCGTTTGGCGGGATCGGGAAAACGAAAAGCGAAGGCAATGCGCCGCTGCCAGGCGGGCGTCAGATGTTCCTCGATCACACCGGTGCGCTCATAGGCGT
>CAZPDV010000424.1:0-1523 GCA_964585355.1 uncultured Aliiroseovarius sp. | reverse complement strand
GTGTCGATATTGACCTTGCGCACGCCCGACTTGATGCCCTTTTCGATCTCTTCCACCGGCACGCCATAGGTTTGCGGCATGTGCCCGCCATATTGGTTGATCAGATCCTGCAGGTATTGCGGCACCGAGGACGAGCCGTGCATCACCAGGTGCACGCTGGGAATGCGGGCGTGAATGGCCTCGATCTGGCTGATCGCCAGGGTCTCGCCGGTGGGTTTTTTCGAGAACTTGTAGGCCCCGTGCGAGGTGCCGCAGGCAATGGCCAACGCATCCACCTTGGTCCTGGCCACGAAATCGGCGGCCTGGTCCGGGTCGGTCAGCAGCTGATCCTTCGAGAGCTTCCCCTCGGCGCCCGAGCCGTCCTCCTTGGCGGCCTCGCCGGTTTCCAGGCTGCCCAGCACGCCCAGCTCGCCCTCGACCGAGGCCCCGACCCAATGCGCCATGCGCGCGACCCGTTCGGTAATATCGACGTTGTACTCATACGAGGCCGGGGTTTTCATGTCGGCCTCGAGCGAGCCGTCCATCATCACGCTGGTAAAGCCGTGGCGGATCGCCGACAGGCAGGTCTGTTCGTTGTTGCCGTGGTCCTGATGCATGCAGATCGGAATGTCCGGGTACATTTCCGCCAGCGCCTGCACCATGTGGCGCAGCATGATGTCGCCGGCATAGGACCGCGCGCCGCGACTGGCCTGCAGGATCACCGGCGCATCGCATTTGGCGGCGGCGCGCATGATCGCCAGCCCCTGCTCCATGTTGTTGATGTTGAAGGCGGGCACGCCATAGTCGTGCTCGGCGGCGTGATCCAGAAGCTGCCTGAGGGTAATCAGTGCCATGTCGAGTCTCCTTACAGAAGTGATTTCGCCGCCTGGGCGACGGCATCCGCGGTGATGCCGAAATGTTCATAGAGCTTGCCGGCCGGGGCCGAAGCACCAAAGCCGGTCATGCCGACAAAGGCCGAATTGCAGCCCAGAAGCGGGCCCCAGCCCTGCCGGATCGCGGCCTCGACCCCGACCCGCGGCGCCTCGCCCAGAACCTCGGCCCGATAGGCCGCGTCCTGTTCGGCAAAGGCCTCGAAGCATGGCGCCGACACCACCGCCGCCCGGATCCCCTCGGCGGCCAGCTGCTCGGCCGCGTTCACGGCAATCTCGACCTCCGAGCCGGTGGCGATCAGGGTCACGTCGCGCGCGCCCCCGGCTTCGCGCAGAACATAAGCCCCCCTGGCCACCATGTTGGCCTCGGTATGGGTGGTGCGCAGGCAGGGCAGGCCCTGGCGGCTGAGGGCCAGCGCGCTGGGGGTGGCCGGCTGGGCCAGCGCGTCCTGCCAGGCCTCGGCGGTCTCGACCACATCGGCGGGGCGATAGACCCGCAGGTTGGGAATGGCGCGCAGCGAGGCGAGCGTTTCCACCGGCTGGTGGGTCGGACCGTCTTCGCCCAGCCCGATACTGTCATGGGTCAGCACATGCACGACCGGCACCCCCATCAACGCGCCCAGGCGAATGGCGCCGCGGGCATAGTCGGAAAAG
>CAZPDV010000423.1:0-1530 GCA_964585355.1 uncultured Aliiroseovarius sp. | reverse complement strand
ACCGGCCATATCATCCCCTGGAACTACCCGATGCAGATCATCGGCCGCTCGGTCGGCGCGGCGCTGGCCATGGGCAACGCGGCGGTGCTCAAGCCGGCGGAAGAGGCCTGCCTGACCGCGCTCGCCTTCGCCCACCTCGCCCAGGAGGCCGGCCTGCCCGCCGGCGCGCTCAACGTGGTGCCTGGCCTGGGCGAAGAGGCCGGCGCCGCGCTCACCGCCCATCCCGGCATCAACCATATCAGCTTCACCGGCTCGGTCGGGGTGGGCAAGCTGGTGCAGGCAGCGGCGGCGCAAAACGTGGTGCCGGTGACGCTTGAGCTGGGCGGCAAGTCGCCCCAGATCGTGTTCGACGACGCCGACCTCGACGCCGCCATGCCGTTCCTGGTCGGCGCCTGCATCCAGAATGCCGGCCAGACCTGCTCGGCCTCCTCGCGGGTGCTGATCCAGCGCGGCGTTTACGACGAACTCACCGCGCGCATGGGCGACAGCTATAACGGCATGATGTCAGGCCCGGCGCGCGCCGATCTCAACCTCGGCCCGCTGATCTCGGCCCGCCAGAAACAGATCGTCACCGGCTACATGGAGGCCGCCGGCGACCTGCCCATCGCCGGCCAGGGCACGATCGTCGAGGATGCCCCCGCAGCCGGCCATTACGTGCCCGCCACCCTCTACAGGGACGTGCCCCCCGACCACAAGCTGGCGCAGGAGGAAATCTTCGGCCCGGTCCAGGTGGCGATCCCGTTTGACACCGAGGAAGAAGCCATCGCCATCGCCAACGGCACCCCGTTCGGGCTGGTGGCCTCGGTCTGGACCGAAAACGGCGCCCGCCAGATGCGCCTTGCCAAACGGCTCAGGGCGGGCCAGGTCTTCGTCAACAATTACGGCGCCGGCGGCGGGGTCGAACTGCCCTTCGGCGGGGTCGGCCATTCCGGCCATGGCCGCGAAAAGGGCTTCGAGGCCCTCTATGGCTTCTCGACCCTCAAGACCGTGGCCGCCCGCCACGACTGACCCCTTTCATCTTTCCCGAAATACTCCGGGGGTCCGGGGGTGGAACCCCCGGCTCACCCTGCGACATCACTGATGCGGATTGCTTCCGGTTGCCATCATCCAGTGATGCGCCTGATGGTGCATCCCCGAGGTCAGGATCCCGAAAAAACCCAGCCCGTGCAGACGGTCCATGTCGGCTTCAGGAACAGTCACTTCCAGGATCGCCCCGTCCTGCGTCGGCTCGGCCATATAGGACCATCCGTCCTTGCCCTCCATCACGCCGGCATGGGCAACCACCATGCGCTGGATCGAGCCGACCACCTGGCCTTCGCCACTGATCACATAGCGTTCTCCGAAATCCATGGGCTGGCGCTCGACCCTGGCCCAGGTCACGACCATATCCATGTCCACCAGATGCGCCCGCAGAGCGTCGATGTTCACCTTGCTCCAGTCGGTGTTCGGGTCGGCCTCCAGCGCCGCCACGATCTCGCCAATGGCGGCAAAAGCCCCCTGCCCCGGCTCGGTCGCCGGCAGCGCGCCCAT
>CAZPDV010000422.1:0-1542 GCA_964585355.1 uncultured Aliiroseovarius sp. | reverse complement strand
CAAAAGAGGGAACTGCCGATACAGGAGCCGAGGGGCCGCAGATCGGCGCGGCGGCACAGCGCGACGGGCGGTTTGCCTGCGGGCTTGGCGTACCGCTGGGGCGGCTCGATGCAGGGCTGGCACGGCAACTGGCGGTGCTGGCGGAGCGGTTCGGCACGGGTGAGTTGCGCCTGTCGCCCTGGCATGTGGTGTTCATCCCGCATGTGCGGCAGGCGGATGTGGCGGATCTGCTGCGAGCCGCACCGGCCGCCGGTTTCAACTGTAGCCCGTCTTTCCTGCGCTTTTCCGTGGCGGCCTGTTCCGGTCGCGAAGGCTGCCGCGGGGCGCGGCTGGATACGCCTGCACATGCCCGCGCCGTCATGGCGGCGCTGGAAGGGCTGGATGGCCGCGACACCGAAAAAGACCGGCGATTGTCGGTGCATGTGGCGGGGTGCTCCAAGGGCTGCGCCCGTCGTACGCCGGCCGACATTCTGGCGCTGGAGAGCGAGGATGCCGCCGGCTACCGCCTCTATGGGGATTCGGCGGCGCTCAACCCGCGCCAGGATCGCCGTCTTTCGGCCCTGGTCGTTCCGGAGGCGTTACCCCGGACCATTGCCGGGCTGGTGCGGGACAAAACCGGGCCAGAGGACAGCGGGCAAGCTTGCCAGCAAGAGCCGGGCAAGGCATAAGGCGGCTTTACATGTTTGGTGTGAACGGACGACAATCCATGAGATATATCAGGAACGGCCGCGAGATTTACGACCGGTCTTTTGCCACCATCCGCCGCGAGGCAGATCTGGATGGCCTGCCGGATGGCATCGAGGCGGTGGCCGTGCGCATGATTCACACCTGCGGCATGGTCGATATTCCCGCCGATCTGGCTTTTTCCGCCGACGTGGTAAAAAAGGGTCGCGCGGCCCTGCGCGCCGGTGCGCCGGAGCATCACCGGCTGGCGGGGGCGCGGCCCCTCGGGCTGGCGGCCACCGCGCCCGGCTACACGCTGCTGGATCTCGGCGACCACCCCGGCCTCGTCGCCGCCGGCGAGGGGATCGTGCACGGCGAACTCTACGCGGCCGGCGCCCCGCTCCTCGCCCGCCTCGACCGCTACGAGGACTGCCCCCGCCTCTTTCGCCGCGCCACCGTGCGCCTCGCCGGCGGCCGGGAGGCCCTCGCCTACCTGCTGGCCCCGGAGCACGCCCGCGACCTGCCCGCCATCCCGTCGGGCGACTGGCTCCGGCACCTCCGCCGGCGGTGAGCCCGGCCGGGCGGGGATCTGCGGGCGGGACGCCGCCCTTGCCGCGGGCCGGCCCCCCCCAGTAGTGTTGCCGTCCGTCGCGTTCGCGACACGCATCGACACGCCGCCAGGAGGGAGCCCATGGAGGCACGGGACGTCAAGGATGCCGCCGGCGCGCGCCGGCTGGTGGAGGAGCGGGATCTCAGCCACGTCAAGGTGGGGGTCTTCGACGCCGACGGCATCCTGCGGGGCAAGTACATGTCCCGCGCCAAGTTCTTCTCCGCCCTCGACGGCGGCTTCGGCTTCTGCGACGTGGTGCTGGGCTGGGA
>CAZPDV010000421.1:0-1544 GCA_964585355.1 uncultured Aliiroseovarius sp. | reverse complement strand
CCCGAGGCGGCAACGAGGAGGGCCGGACATGGCCGAGACACGCGCGGAAATCACCGAACTCGACCCGGTCTGGAGCCGGATCACCGAGGAGGCCCGTCAGGCAGTGGCGGCCGAGCCGATGCTGGGCGGCTTTGTCCATGCCTGCATCCTGCACCACAAGAGCCTGGAATGCGCGCTTACCTACCGAATCGCCGCCAAGCTCAGCTCCAACGAGATGAGCCAGGTGATCCTGCGCGACATCGCCGACAGCGCCTTTGCCGCCGACCCCACCCTGGGCGAGGCGGCGCGCGCCGACCTGGCGGCGGTGGTCGAGCGCGACCCGGCCTGCCACCGGATGCTGCAACCGATCCTGTATTTCAAGGGCTTTCAGGCGATGCAAGCCTACCGCGTGTCGCATTGGCTGTGGCGCGAAGGGCGCCGCGATCTGGCCTATTTCCTGCAGATGCGCTCAAGCGAGATTTACGGCATCGACATCCACCCCGCCGCCCGGATCGGCAAGGGGATCATGATCGACCACGCCCATTCCATCGTCATCGGCGAAACCGCGGTGGTGGGCGACAACGTGTCGATGCTGCACGCGGTGACCCTGGGCGGCACCGGCAAGGAGGACCAGGACCGCCACCCGAAAATCGGCGACGAGGTGCTGATCGGCGCCGGCGCCAAGGTGCTGGGCAATATCAAGGTGGGCTGCTGCTCGCGCATCGCCGCGGGCTCGGTGGTGCTCGACGACGTGCCGCCGGCAACCACGGTGGCGGGCGTGCCGGCCAGGGTGGTGGGCGCGGCGGGATGCGAACATCCCTCGCTGTCCATGGATCAGACGCTGGAATGCAAAAGCGCCAAGTAACCCTTTCATCTTTCTGAAAATACTCCGGGGGTCCGGGGGTGGAACCCCCGCTGCCACCGCCCGTTTCAGGCCAGCATCGCCAGCGGGTTTTCCAGGTTTGCCTTGATCGCCGCCAGGAACCTGGCCCCGAGCGCGCCGTCGATCACCCGGTGATCGCAGGAAAGCGTCACGCTCATCACCGTGGCCACCCCGATCGCCCCGTCTTGCTCGACCACCGGCTTTTTCACCCCGGCCCCCACCGCCAGGATCGAGCCATGCGGCGGGTTGATCACCGCGTCGAAATTGTCGATGCCATACATGCCCAGGTTGGAAATGGCGAAGCTGCCGCCCAGGTATTCATGCGGCGCCAGGCGGCGGTCGCGGGCGCGGGCGGCAAGGTCTTTCATCTCGGCCGAAAGCTGAGAAAGGCTTTTCTTGTCAGCATCTTGCAGGACGGGGGTGAACAGGCCGCCCTCTACCGCCACGGCCACCGCCACGTCCGAGGGGGCAAGTTGCAGGATCCGGTCGCCGGCCCAGACCGCGTTGGCCTCGGGCACTTCCTGCAGCGCCAGGGCACAGGCCTTGATCAGGAAATCGTTGACGCTGAGCTTGACGCCGCGGGCGGCCAGCTGGGCATTGATCCGGGCGCGCAGGTCCAGAAGCGCATCCAGCCGGATATCGCGGCGCACTCTGGTGCTGGGCGGCATTCAGGGGCTGGTGA
>CAZPDV010000420.1:0-1547 GCA_964585355.1 uncultured Aliiroseovarius sp. | reverse complement strand
GTCAGCTTCATCTTGCCGGCGATCACCGCCTTGCGGCCCTCTTCGCCCTTCCAGTACTTGGTGCCGATATTGGCGTATCCCATGGTGGCCGCTTCCCATTCGTCCGCCGTGCCCATGGCCATGGGGATATAGGTGCCGTCCTCCTTGATCTTGTCGAGCATGGCATAGAATTCATCGGTGGTCTTGGGCTCGGTCAGGCCAAGCTCGTCAAAGGCATCCTTGTTGTAGATGAAGCCGTGAATCACCGAGGCCATCGGGATGCAGTAGGTATGCGCACCGTCATCGGTGGACCAGCCGGACTTGGCAACCGGGCCGAAATTGTCCAGCACGTCCATGTCGGTGAGATCGGCCAGGTGCCCGGCCTGGAACAGCGCCAGCGAGCCATCGAACGGCCGGCAGGTGATCAGGTCACCGGCAGTGCCGGCCTCCAGCTTGGCATTCAGCGCCGAGTTGTACTGCGCCGGCGCGGTCGGAGCGAACACGACCTTGATATCCGGGTGGCTGGCCTCGAAGGCAGGGATGATCTTGTCCTGCCAGATCGACAGGTCGTCATTGCGCCAGCTCTCGATGGTCAGGGTGGTCTCGGCAAATGCCGCCCCGCTGATCATGGTTGTTGCCAGCAGGGCGCCGACCAGTTTGGTTGCTTTCATTTCTTCTCTCCCTTTCGCTGCGCGTGGTTGCGCGATTTGGGCCTAGGGCCCGCTCAGTTCGGCCAGAGCAGTGCGCAAATTGCCATCTGCCCTATCCAAAATCTCCTCTGCCGACTTCAGATCACCGGCGCCGCTCACTATCAGGATCGCCTCTTTCACGCGCCAGTCGGCGCGCTTGAGCGCGTCGCGCGCGGTGGCTTCGTCACAGCCGGTGACGCGCTGCACGATCCCGGTCGCGCGTCCCTTCAGCTTGATGTTCGAGGTGGCGACATTGACCATCAGCCCGTCCAGCACATGCCCCATGCGAATCCCCAGAAGCGTGCTCATCAGGTTCAGCGCGATCTTCTGCGCCGTGCCCGCGCCCAGCCGGGTCGAGCCGGCTATCACCTCCGGCGGGGTTGGCAACAGCACCGGAATGTCGGCGCCGAGCAGCCTGGCGTCGGGGTTGTTGGAGATGCCGATGGTGGTGGCGCCGCGCGCCCTGGCGATCTCCATCACCGTGACCGTGTAGATGGTGTTGCCGCTGGCCGCCAGGCAGATGACCGCATCCTTCGGGCCGATCACCTCGGCATCACGGGCGGCGGCCTCGGCGTTGTCCTCGGCGCCCTCCTTGGCCACGGTCATGTTGTCGAAACCACCGGCGCGCAGGATGTGAATCCGGTCGGGCGAAATACCGAAAGTCGGCGGAATTTCCAGCCCGTCGGCCAAGGCCTGCATGGCCGATGATCCGGCGGCGGCATAAACCAGATTGCCGCCATTTCGCAATGCCTTCTCGATCGCCAGTGCGCCCTGCTCCAGAGCAGGCAGCGCTGCCTCCAGCGCGGCAACCGCGTCCAGCTGGGCCTGGTGCAGAATCTTCAGGATCTCCGCCGGGCTGCGCTGATCCAGACCGGCCGC
>CAZPDV010000419.1:0-1553 GCA_964585355.1 uncultured Aliiroseovarius sp. | reverse complement strand
CCGCCCGCGCCTTGGCCAAGGCGCGGGTTTTCGTTGCCTCAGATGTGAATCGCCCGGCCAAAGGCGGCCAGCACCGCCTCGTGCATGGTCTCGGACAGGGTCGGGTGCGGGAAAACCGTGCCGATCAGCTCGGCCTCGGTGGTCTCGAGCGTGCGGCCGATGGCATAGCCCTGGATCAGCTCGGTCACCTCGGCGCCGATCATGTGGGCGCCCAGAAGCTCGCCGGTCGTGGCATCAAACACCGTCTTGATCAGCCCCTCGGCCTCGCCCAGGGCAATCGCCTTGCCATTGCCGATAAAGGGGAAGCGGCCGACCTTGACCTCATGGCCCAGCTCGCGGGCGCGCGCCTCGGTATAGCCGACACTGGCCACCTGAGGATTGCAATAGGTACAGCCCGGGATGCTCTCGGGGCGGACCGGATGCGGATGCCCCCCGGCCACCATCTCCGCCACCATTACCCCCTCGTGGCTGGCCTTGTGGGCAAGCCAGGGCGGCCCGGCCAGATCGCCGATCGCATAGAGGCCCTCGACCCCGGTGCGGCAAAATTCGTCCACCACCACATGGGTCCGGTCCACCTGCACGCCAAGCGCCTCCAGCCCCAGCCCCTCGACATTGCCGACGATGCCGACCGCGGAAATCACCGTGTCGAAATCGCGTGTCTCCAGATTGCCGCCGATGTCGATATGCGCCGTCACCTGCCCCTTGCCCCGGTCAAGCTGCTTGACCGCGGCGCCCTGCAGGATGGTCATGCCCTGTTTCTGAAAAGCCTTGAGCGCCAGCGCCGAGATCTCCTCATCCTCGACCGGCAGCACCCGCTCCATCACCTCGACCACTGTAACATCGGCGCCCAGCGTGTTGAAAAAGCTGGCAAATTCAATGCCGATCGCACCCGAGCCGATGACCAGGAGCCGCTTTGGCATATGCGGCGGGTTGAGCGCGTGCCGATAGGTCCAGACCCGTTCGCCATCCGCCTCCAGCCCCGGCAGCTCGCGCGCCCGCGCGCCGGTGGCCAGGATCACATGCGGCGCCTCAAGGCGCCTCTCGCCGGCATCGGTGCGGACCAGAACCGCCCCGCGCGCCGGCAGGGTGGCCTCGCCGCGGATCACCGTCACCTTGTTCTTTTTCAGCAGGTGCCCCACCCCCGCCGCCAACTGCCCGGCCACCTTGCGCGAGCGTTTGACCACCGCCTCCAGGTCAAATCCCGGCGCGCCGGCAGACAGGCCGAACTCCTCGGCCCGCCCCATCAGGTGATAAACCTCGGCCGAGCGCAGCAGCGCCTTGGTGGGAATGCAGCCCCAGTTCAGGCAGATGCCGCCCAGATCGGCCCGTTCGACCACCGCCACGGCGAGCCCCAGCTGCGCCGCCCGGATCGCCGCCACATAGCCGCCCGGCCCGGCGCCGATCACGATAAGGTCGAATGTCTGTTGGGTCATCTGGCCGCCTCCTGAAGATGAAGATATAAAGCATGTCGCGCCAGTTTACGCTTGCTTCGCCCGGGGCGCGCACGCGGCCCGGGCATGCGCCCGCCCGCCCCCATGGCGGGCGCATACGCG
>CAZPDV010000418.1:0-1569 GCA_964585355.1 uncultured Aliiroseovarius sp. | reverse complement strand
GCTCCCACCCGATCGGGAAATTCATCAGCGAGCGCTGGGTCTGGGCGCCCCAATAGCGGTCGGCGGGCACTTCGACAGGGCCGAAGCTGTCGGTCTCGGTGCGGGTTTCGGTGTGGGTATTTGTCATGGCAGACTCCCTTGCGCATGGTTCGGCGCAGGTCTAGCGCGCCGGCCGGGGCGAGGCAATCGGCCTATTTGCGAAAGGCGTCCAGGCTGACCACTTCGGCATCCTTTTCCGCGGGCTTTGCCTCGGGCTCGGCCTTTGCCTTTGCCTCGGGCGCGGGGGCCTCGGCCTCTTTCGGCGCCGGGGCGGCGGCCTCGGCCTCGTCCTCCTGGGTTTCGAATTTCAGCCCGAACTCCACCGACGGGTCAACAAAGGTGCGGATCGCGTCATAGGGGATGAACATGTGCTCGGGCGAATCGTTGAAATTCAGCGTGACGCCAAAGCCCCGGTCGGTCACCTCCAGGTCGGCGAACCAGTGCTGCATGACGATGGTCATGGTGTCGGGGAAGCGCTCGCGCAGCCAGTCGGCAAGCTCGACGCCGGGCTGGTCGGTCTGAAACGAGATAAAGAAGTGATGCGCGCCGGGAAGCCCGTCCTGCGCCACCTGGCTCAGCACCTTGCGGATCAGCCCGCGCATGGCGTCATGCATCAGGTTGCCATAGTCGATCTTGTCATCTGCCATTTCATGCCCCCGTTGGTATCGGCCCCAAGGTAAGCGATTTTGCCGGGAAGGGAAGGGGATTATGCGCGCGGGGGGCCGGCGGGGCTCACACAAGCCCGCCCACAAGCCCGGCCAGCGCCACCAGCGCCAGCACCCGCAGCAGGTCCCATTTGCGCCCCAGCAGCAGCCACCCTGACAGAAGCGCCAGCCCCACCGCCCCCGGATCAAGCGTGGCCGGGTCCGGGATCAACAGCCGCAGCGGGCCGACTTGCCGGCTGGCAAGCGTGCCGAAAAACACGTGCAGGGCAAACCAGATCGACAGGTTCAGCACCACCCCCACCACCGCCGCGGTAATCGCCGAAAGCGCGCCGCGCAGGCGCGGGCGGGTGGCGATCCACTCGATATAGGGCGCGCCGGTGAAAATCCACAGATAGCACGGCACGAAGGTCACCCACAGGGTCAGCCCCGCCGCCGCCAGGCCCAGCCCCAGCCCCTGCGCGCCGAAGCCTGCCAGAAAGCCCACGAACTCGGTCACCAGGATCAGCGGCCCCGGCGTGGTCTCGGCCAGGCCCAGCCCGTCCATCATCTGGGCGGTGGAAAGCCAGCCATGTTCGGCCACCGCCGCCTGCGCCATATAGGCCAGCACCGCATAGGCGCCGCCAAAGGTGACCACGGCAAGCTTGCCGAAAAACAGCCCGACCTCGGTCAGAAACCGCGCCCCCATGGCCCAGAGCAGCGCCACCGGCGCCCACCATATGGTCAGCCACAGGGCAATGGTGCGGCCCAGCCCGCGCGGGCGCGGCGTGGGCAGGGCAGGCGCTGCCTCGCGCCCGGTCACAAGCCCGTAAAGCCCCGCCGCCAGCACGATCAGCGGAAACGGCAGGCCCAGGAAAAAGATCGCCAC
>CAZPDV010000417.1:0-1579 GCA_964585355.1 uncultured Aliiroseovarius sp. | reverse complement strand
CGCCGGGGCGATCGGCCGGGGGCGCTGCCCCCGGACCCCCGGAGTATTGGCGGAAAGATGAAAGGGGCTATTTGCGATAGGCGCGCAGGTAGTGGCGCTCGAACAGCCGCTTGGCCCAGTGGAACAGTTTCAGCGGCGGCAGGAACAGGGTCATGTTGCCCTTGCGATAGACCAGGATGCCCTTGTCGATGGTATCGACGATGCAGATCAGTTCGACCTTGAATTCATGCGTCATCGGCTGCCCCTTGAGGTCGGCCAGGATGTTTTTCACCGCCGCTTCGGCCTGGAGGTCGGCCTGGTGGGCCTGTTTGGCCAGCCAGTCGGGACCGGGATAGGAGCCGGTATCGCCGACCACGAAGCTGCGCTCCCAGCCTTCGATCCGGCACATGGCGTCGGCCTTGATGAAGCCGCCGGGGGAGCGGGGAAGGTCGGTATTGTCGAGCCATTCCGGCCCGGTCATGCCGGGCATGAACAGCACCAGGTCGGCCGGGATTTCCTCGCGTTCGGTCACCACCTTGTCGGCGGTGATCTGTTTCGGCTTGGCGCCCAGATGGGTCCTGATGCCGCGGCGGGCCATTTGCCCCAGCAGCCCCTTGACCGCCTTTTCACCCAGCCGGATGCCGGGCTTTTCGGCGCCGTTGAAGAACACCAGGTCGAACTTGTCGCGCCGGCCCTGCTGACGCAGGAGGGTGTCGATGCCGAACAGGAACTCGAACATCGGGCCGCCGCGCACGGCGCTTTTCTCCTTGGGGTTGGTGCCAAAACCGAAGGCGATGGTGCCGCCTTCCATCTGATTGATCCGGTCGTGGATCAGCTGCCCCGAGGCCGGGCCCGAGCAGGGGATGATGGCGTGCTCGACCAGGCCCGGCAGTTTCTTGATGAAACGCGCGCCGGTGGCGACGATCAGGTAATCGTTGCGCAGGCTCTCGCCGGTATCGGTCTCGACCAGGCGGCCGCCCTCGGAGACCGAAATCACCCGGCCGCGATGCCAGACCACGTTTTCACGGGCAAAGAATTTTTCGAGGTTGACGTCGATATCGGCGCCGTTGCGCAGGCCCGAAGGCATCCAGATCAGGCTGGGCAGATAGGTCAGGTGGTTGTCGGGCGAGACCACCGTGATCTGGGCGTCGATGCGCGACTTGCGGATTTCGCGAACGGCGGTCAGGGCACCGAAGCCCGAGCCGAGGATAACAATCTGGGTCATGATGGGTTCCCGTTTCCAATTGGATCAGCCTTGCAGGCGTTGTCGCCCGTCTAGGGTCAAGCTCCATTGATCCGGCACGCGCAGTTTGACGGATTTGTTCGCTGAACAGGCGCAGACCCGCAGCAATAGCGGCGCTATTTCAAGGGGCTGGAACGCATTCAGAGGGCAAATCCGCCAAACCCTTCGGGCGCCATCGGCACTTCATCTCAGAGGCTTGCTGCCCTTGGAAAGGGGGCCACCCTTACCGGCGGGCCGCAAACCACTGATATTTCGCGCCGATGGCGCTGCGCGCGTCGGGTCGATGGGTCCTGACCCTGGGCCTATAACAGCCCCGGCAGCCACAGCACGATCTGCGGAAAGGCGATCAGCACCCCC
>CAZPDV010000416.1:0-1581 GCA_964585355.1 uncultured Aliiroseovarius sp. | reverse complement strand
CGCCTGGCGCTGGTCGATGACCAGCCCGGCGTCACCCGCGACCTGCGCGAAGGCGAGGCCCGGCTGGGGGATCTGCGCTTTACCGTGATCGACACGGCCGGGCTTGAGGATGCCACCGATGAAAGCCTCGAGGGGCGGATGCGGCGGCTGACCGAGCGGGCGGTGGAAATGGCCGATGCCTGTCTGTTCCTGATCGACGCCCGCGCCGGCGTGTTGCCGGCGGACGAGCTGTTTGCCGACATCCTGCGCAAGAAAAACGCGCATGTGATCCTGGCCGCCAACAAGGCCGAGGGGCGGGCGGCCGAGGCGGGGGTGCTGGAGGCCTACAGCCTGGGGCTGGGCGAGCCGGTGGCGCTGTCGGCCGAGCATGGCGAGGGGATGGGCGACTTGCTGGCACTGCTGACCCCGATAGCCGACGGCTTTGCCGCGCGCGACGCGGCCGACACGCCCGAGGTGGACGTGACCCTCGAGGAGGGGGAGAGCGCGCCCGAGCATGTGCCGAGCCTTGCCAAACCCTTGCAGGTGGCGGTGGTCGGGCGGCCCAATGCCGGAAAATCCACCCTGATCAACGCGCTGATCGGCGAGGAACGCCTGCTCACCGGCCCCGAGGCGGGCATCACCCGCGACGCGATTTCGCTGCGCTTCGACTGGCACGGCACGCCGACCCGGATCTTTGACACGGCGGGCATGCGGAAAAAGGCCAAGGTGCAGGCAAAACTGGAAAAACTGTCGGTCGCAGATGGACTGCGGGCGGTGAAATTTGCCGAGGTGGTGGTGGTGCTTCTGGACGCGGCGATCCCGTTCGAGCAGCAGGACCTGCGCATCGCCGACCTGGCCGAGCGCGAAGGCCGTGCGGTGGTGGTGGCGGTCAACAAATGGGATGTGGAGCCGGAAAAACAGGCGAAACTCAAGGCGTTACGCGAGGCGTTCGAGCGCTTGCTGCCGCAGCTGCGCGGCGCGCCGCTGGTGACGATTTCGGCCAGGACCGGGCGCGGGCTGGACCGGCTGCACGCCGCCGTCCTCAAGGCTTACGAGGTCTGGAACCGGCGCATCCCCACCGCGCGGCTGAATACCTGGCTGGCGGACATGACCTCGGCCCATCCGCCGCCGGCGCCGGGCGGCAAGCGCATCAAGCTGCGCTACATGACCCAGGCCAAGACCCGGCCGCCGGGCTTCGTGGTGATGTGTTCGCACCCGGACAAGCTGCCCACCAGCTATACGCGCTATCTGGTGAACGGTCTGCGCGATGACTTTGACATGCCGGGGACGCCGATCCGCATGACCATGCGCAGCCAGGCCGACAAGAACCCCTATAAGGGCCGCCGCAAGGCCCAGCCCTCGAAGCTGAAAAAGCACCTGGAGGGGGGTAAGGGGCGCGGCGCGAAATAGGGCCTGTCGCGTCAGAGCGTAAACCGCAACCCCGACAGAGCGGCGCCCGCATGGCAGGACGCGCGGCTTGCAGTCCCCCGTGCCCGAGCTTATCCCCTGAGCACCGAGCGCCCGGCATAAACGGCGCTCTCGCCCAGGGATTCCTCGATGCGAATCAATTGGTTGTACTTGGCAAGCCGGTCGGTCCGCGAC
>CAZPDV010000415.1:0-1583 GCA_964585355.1 uncultured Aliiroseovarius sp. | reverse complement strand
CCGCACCACTTCCGACAGGTCGCCGCCATGCAGCGGCACCACCCGGACAGCGACCGCTCCAAGAGCGGCCAGCGCCGGTTCCAGTATCGTGGAAGCGAATTTCATATCGTTGATCTGATAGCCCCCGGATTGCCTGCAATCCGGTTCGCGCCCGACCCCGCCCCCCAGGGCGGGCGCGAAGTGCCGCGGTGTTTCAATATGTTGCAACGCCTGTTTTTCAAGGAAATCCCTTCGCAGGCCTCTCCCTGCCCGCCCTCGGGGTCGGGCGCGCCCCTTGCGTTTTACCTGATTTCAATGAAGCGCATCTTGTTTCCACTATTCCAGCTCCTCGGCGGCCACCGGCTGCCAGTCCCGCATCCGGGCGCGAAACCAGCTGCGCTGGCGCTTGGCGTATTGGCGCGTGGCGATGATGGCCTGGGCGCGGGCCTGCTCCAGCGACAACCGGCCTTGCAGATGGGCAATGAGTTCGGGTGCGCCGATGGCGCGGGCGGCGGGCAGGGCGGGATCCCAGCCCGGCAGGTTGGCGCGGGCTTCCTCCAGCGCGCCGGCGGCGAGCATGGCGTCGAAGCGCCGCTCGATCCGGGCCGCCAGCCAGTCGCGCCCGGCCGTGACCTGCAGCGCCGTGGCCCGCGACAGCGGCAGCAGCGGCGGCGGGGTTTGGTCCTGCCACGCGGCCAGGCCGCGGCCGGTGGCGGCCTGCACCTCCCAGGCGCGGGCAACGCGGGCCGGGTTGCGGGTGTCGATGCGGGCAAGGGTGCGCGGGTCCAGCGCCGCCAGCAGCGCCGCCAGCCCGCCCTCGGCCAGCAGCGCCTGGCCCTCGGCCCGGATATGGGCGGGCACCGGCGGGATCTCGGCCAGCCCCTCGGTCAGGGCGGAAAAATAGAGCCCGGTGCCGCCGGTGATGATCGGGCGGCTGTCGCCCAGAAGCGGCGCCAGATCGCGCAGCCAGGCGCCCACCGAATAGGCCCGGTCGCGCGGCACGTGGCCATAAAGCGCATGCGGCGCGCGGGCAGTTTCCCGCGGGCCGGGGCGCGCCGTCAGCACCCGCCAGTTTTCATAGACCTGCAAGGCATCGGCATTGACGATGGTGCCGCCCCCGGCCTCGGCAATGGCCAGCGCCAGCGCCGATTTGCCGGCCGCAGTGGGCCCGGCGATCAGCACCGGGCGGTCGGCGGGGATCTGGCTCAGGATGTGGTGCGGCACGTCTTGCCCCCAAGATCTTGCGTGTTTCAGGCCGGGTCTCGGGCCGGGTTTTTTCGGTCGCCGCGCAATCTCGCATTGAACCCGCCGGCGTTTTGCGACATTTTGCGCCGAAAAGAAATGGCAAAGCGGGGGCAGCAGATGGCAGAAGCGGAAAACGGCACGGCAGCGGGGGGCGACGGGCCGGCCTACAAGCGGGTCATGCTGAAGATTTCCGGCGAGGCGCTGATGGGCGATCAGGGCTATGGCCTGCACCCGCCCACGGTGGCGCGCATCGCCCAGGAGGTGAAGGCGGTGCATGACATGGGGGTAGAAATCTCCATGGTGATCGGCGGCGGCAACATCTTTCGCGGGTTGCAGGGCTCGGCCCAGGGGATGGAGCG
>CAZPDV010000414.1:0-1614 GCA_964585355.1 uncultured Aliiroseovarius sp. | reverse complement strand
GCCTGGGTCAGGGGCGCGTGCGGCTCGGACAGGCCGTCGATCACGTCGAAATGGTGGCGCCCCGGCGCGATCTTCAGGCTGGCCTCGTCCCAGGTGTCGGCAAGCCAGCGGGCCTGATCGAGGAAGGCCGGGCGCTCTTCGGCGCCGACCCAGACGGTGGTGGGAACGCCGCGCCGCTCAAGGTGCAGCAGCGGGCTTTCGGCGCGGGCCTCCTCCATGTCAAGGCGGAAATCCTCGTTCATCTTCGTCTCCAGCAACGGCCGCAGGTCGCTCAGCGGCGAGATCGGCACGATCCGGGCGAGC
Source organism: uncultured Aliiroseovarius sp. (assembly GCA_964585355.1). Classification (GTDB taxonomy): domain Bacteria; phylum Pseudomonadota; class Alphaproteobacteria; order Rhodobacterales; family Rhodobacteraceae; genus JAAEUB01. The sequence continues at coordinate 1,311 of CAZPDV010000414.1, read as the reverse complement.
CGCGCCGCCACCTCGTCAGGCAGGGCCACGTCGGTGCAGTTCATCCGCGCCACCAGGTGACCGCCGGCCGAGTGCCCGGTCAGCGCGATCGGCCCCGCGATGCGCCCGGCGGCAAAGGTCAGCGCGGCGGCGATTTCGCCGGTAATGTCGCGGATGCGCGCCTCGGGCGTGAGCGTGTAGGAGGGCAGCGCCACCGCATAGCCGCGCGCAAGCGCCCCGGCCGCCAGATGCGACCACGAGGACTTGTCAAAAGCCCGCCAATAGCCGCCATGCACGAACATGACCAGCCCGCGCGGGGGGCCTTCGGGGGTAAACAGGTCAAGCCGCTGACGCGCCCCCGGCCCATAGGCAAGCTCCTGCACGCCAGTGTTTCGCGCGCGAAACATCGCCGCCTCCTCGGCCCAGCGCGGGGGATAGGCGGCGGCGTTTTCGATGAATTCGGCGTTGGCATAGGCCTGATCGGGGGTCATGCGCAGGATCCTTCGGCAAAAGCGGGCGCGCGGCGCTGGACATTCGGCCCCGGCCCGGGCAGTTCTGGTGCAGGACCATGGGAGGGCAAAATGGCCGAGAATGCAACCGATCTGAAATCCATCCTGCGCGACCCCGAGCTGCTGGCGACCCGCGCCTATGTGGGCGGGGCCTGGATCGAGGCCGATGACGGCGCCACATTCGCGGTGAAGAACCCGGCGCGCGGCGACGTGATCTGCGAGGTGGCCGATCTGAGCCGCGCCGAGGTGGCCCGCGCCATCGCCGCCGCCGAAGCGGCCCGCCACGACTGGGCCGCCCGCACCGCCAAGGAGCGTGCCCATGTGCTGCGCCGCTGGTATGACCTGATGATGGAAAACCAGGCCGACCTGGCCGCGATCCTGACCGCCGAGATGGGCAAGCCGCTGGCCGAGAGCATGGGCGAGATCGCCTATGGCGCCGCCTTCATCGAGTGGTTCGGCGAAGAGGCCAAGCGGATTTATGGCGAGACCATCCCCGGCCACCAGCCCGACAAGCGGCTGATGGTGATTCGCCAGCCGATCGGGGTTGCCGCCAGCATCACGCCGTGGAATTTCCCCTGTGCGATGATCACCCGCAAGGCCGGGCCGGCGGTGGCGGCGGGCTGTGGCTTTGTGGCGCGGCCGGCCGCCGAAACCCCGCTCAGCGCGCTGGCGCTGGCGGTGCTGGCCGAGCGCGCCGGCGTGCCGGCGGGCGTGTTCAACGTGGTGCCCTCGTCGCGCTCCTCCGACATTGGCAAGGAGTTCTGCGAGAACCCGCTGGTGCGCAAGATCACCTTTACCGGCTCGACCGAAGTGGGGCGGATCC
>CAZPDV010000413.1:0-1619 GCA_964585355.1 uncultured Aliiroseovarius sp. | reverse complement strand
TGGAAAATTCGGCCGCCTGGCGGGCGTTCCAACGCACCTGCAGCAGCCAGCCCTCCTCGTCGCTCTGCTCGCTTTCAACCACGCCCTGGGCGTGCAGCCAGGCATGTTTGCGCCCCTCGGCAAAGGAAAGCCGCAGTCGGGCCTCGGTTTCCGGCGGGGTGAGCGCGCCTTCGATCGCGCCGACCAGCGTCTCCAGCCCGCTCCCCTCCAGCGCCGACACCGCAAAGACCGGGCCGCGCCGGGCCGCTTCGGTGATCCGGGCGGCGCGCTCGTCCTCGGGCAACAGGTCGATCTTGTTCCAGACTTCCAGCACCGGCACCTCGGCCCCGACCCCCAGTTCGGCCAGGATCTGCTCGACATCGCGCGCCTGCCCGGCGCTGTCGGGATGGGAAATGTCGCGCACATGCACGATCAGATCGGCCTCCAGCACCTCCTCCAGCGTGGCGCGAAACGCGGCGATCAGCTGCGTCGGCAGGTCCGAGATGAAGCCCACCGTATCCGACAGGATCGCCTTTTGCCCGCCGGGCAGGTCGATCTGGCGCATGGTCGGGTCGAGGGTGGCAAAGAGCATGTCCCTGGCGATCACGTCCGCCCCGGTCAAGCGGTTGAAAAGCGTGGACTTTCCGGCGTTGGTATAGCCCACCAGCGCGACGATCGGATAGGGCACGCGGGCGCGCGCCTGCCGGTGCAGGGCGCGGGTTTTCACCACCTTGGCCAATTGCCGGCGCAGGCGGGTGAGCTGCTCGTCAATGGCGCGGCGGTCGGCCTCGATCTGGGTCTCGCCCGGGCCGCCGACAAAGCCCAACCCGCCGCGCTGACGCTCCAGGTGGGTCCAGGCCCGCACCAGGCGGGTGCGCTGATAACTGAGCGCCGCCATTTCCACCTGCAACACCCCCTCGCGGGTGCGGGCGCGGTCCGAGAAAATTTCCAGGATCAGCCCGGTCCGGTCCAGGATCTTGACCCCCCAGAGCTTTTCCAGGTTGCGCTGCTGCACCGGGCTCACCGGCCCGTCGATCAGCACCAGCGCGACCTCATCGCGGGCAAATTGCGCCGCCAGTTCGGCCGCCTTGCCCTTGCCGAACAGCCGCCCCGGATCGGGCCGCTTCAGGGGCACGATACTGCCGCCCAGCACCGCAAGCCCCGGCAGCGCATGGGCCAGGCCCAGCCCCTCCTCCAGCGCCGCCTCGGCCGGGCGCCGGGTCCGGTCGCTGATCAGATCGGGATAGAGAACCCAGGCGCGCGTCGGCTGTTCGGCGCGCTCAACAGGGCCGCTCAACCGCCCGGCTCAGCCTTCGGGACCATCATAGAGGTTGACCGGCTGGCCCGGCATGATCGTCGAAATCGCGTGCTTGTAGACCAGCTGCGCCTGGCCGTCGCGCTTGAGCAGCACGCAGAAATTGTCGAACCACGAGATCACGCCCTGCAGCTTGACGCCGTTGATCAGGAAGATCGTCACCGGCACCTTGTCCTTGCGAACCTTGTTGAGAAATGCGTCCTGCAGGTTTTGCTTGTCAGCAGCCATCGCTTTTTTCCTTTGTTGTCTCGAGCTGCCGCAATGGCAGGTTCCCGCGCCCATTATGAAACGGGCCGCTTCAGGTTTCCAGCCCATTTTTCAGGCC
>CAZPDV010000412.1:0-1619 GCA_964585355.1 uncultured Aliiroseovarius sp. | reverse complement strand
CTGCGCGCGGCCCGGCTGGCGCATCTGGCGCGGGGCTGAGGCGCGGGGCAGGGGGACAGGGCGGCGCGGCTACTCCACCGGCGGCACCGCCTTGAGATAGGCGGCGATGGCGGCCCGGTCTGCCTTGGGCAGGCGCGAAAGATTGGCGATCACCTCGACCATTTCGCCGCCGGCACTGTCATAATCCGGGGTGAAACCCGAGGTGAAATATTCCACCAGGTCGGCTTGCGACCAGCTCAGCCGCGCCGGGGTAATATTGGGAAAGCGGCCGCGCCCCGAAGGGTTGGGCGCCCCCGCCAGCCAGCGCGATTTCCGCATCCCCCCCAGCGGGCCGCGCGGGGTGTGACATTCGCCGCAATGGCCCAGGGCCTCGACCAGGTAGCGGCCCCGTTCCAGCTCTGGCGGCACCTCCAGCACCCAGCCCTGCCGCAGATACAGCGCCTTCCACAGGCCCAGCCCGGCGCGGATATTGAAAGGAAAGCGCAGCGCATGCGGCCGGGACGGGGCGTCGCTTGGCGGCAGGGTCATCAGATAGGCGTACAGATCGACCACATCCTGCGGCGTGGCATTGACATAGCTGGCATAGGGAAAGGCCGGATAATAGTGGCGCCGCTGTGGCGACGTGCCGTAATGCAGGGCGTTCCACAGGTCCAGCGGCCGCCAGGCACCGATCCCGGCCACCGGGTCGGGCGAGATGTTGGGCGCGCTGAAGCTGCCGAAGGGCGAAGGGAATTGCCGCCCGCCCGCCAGTACCAGCCGCTCCGCCCCCTGGGCACCGGGGGCGGCGTGACAGGCGGCGCAGCCGCCGGCATCGAACACCCGTGCCCCGCGTTCCGCATCGCCGCTCAGATTGGCCAGCGCCTCGGGCGGGGCGATGCGTGGCCGCGTCAGCCACAGGCCCACGGCGACGGCGGCGGCGACAAGGACCGCGCCGCCGATCGTCAGCTTTGCCCACCGGCGCATGGCCGTTCCGCCGGTTATTCCGGCTGCCGATAGGCCTTGTGGCAGGCCCCACATGCCCCGCCCAACGGCCCCATGGCCGCTTGCAGGGCCTCAAGCCCGTTGCCCGCCGCCGCGGCCATGGCATCGGCCGCTTTTGTCAGCGCCGCGGCCTTGTTCTGCACATCCGCCATGTCGTCCCACAGGTCGGGCAGGGCGCGGGTGCCCTCGATCGACAGGCTGTCAGACCCTTCCGGCCACATCCCCGCCTGGTTCAGCTTCGACAGCGCCGCAAGATTGCCCGCAGCGGCCGAGGCAGCCGTGGCGTCATAGGGGATCGCCCCCTTGGCCATGGCGCCCAAGGTGCTGATATTGAAGACATAAAGCCGCATCAGCGATTTCCGCGCCGTGACCTGCGCCTTGAAATCCCCGCCATCCGAGGCGGCAAGAAGCGCGGTTCCGGTCAGGGCGGCGATCAGCCCCCCGGCGATCAGGTTCCTGGTTCTGGACATGGTTTCTCCCTCCTGCTGTTGCGTGTCGATTCCTGCCAGTCTAGCGACCCGGCGCCAATCACGAAACTCGCAAATTCGTGAGCCGGCAAGAATGTTTCCTGCCCGCCCGCGCCCTCAGAACCGCGCCCGGTTCGGGGTCAGCCATTGCGGCCAGCCCAGCAGCTGGTC
>CAZPDV010000411.1:0-1652 GCA_964585355.1 uncultured Aliiroseovarius sp. | reverse complement strand
TTGCGGTGCGCCCACCCCGGGGCCGGGCGCGAACCTTCTGTTGTGCGGATATTTGAATGATGCGCATTTCATTGTCGGCACAGTAGGGTGTCGCTGTGTGATCCGCAAGCTGCCAGTTCGTCGGATTTTCGTCTGGACCGGCAACGGGTGGTCAGGAATAAAGATTCCATTTCAACGGGTTATAATCCCGGCCCAGGCAAGAATTGGCGAAAATCAGCCGGGGCACCGTAACAGTTTCGCGACCCCTGTCCAGAGCCTCTGGCAATGTCCGGCGCGCGGGGCTAGACTTGCGGCGAAATCTGCAAGGAGGCAAGCATGCGGCGAGTATTTACGGCCCTGACGGTCGGGGTGGCGGCGAGTTTTCTGTTGGCAGGCAGCCTGAGCGCCGCCGGCGCGCCGGTCAGCCCGCGACAGGCGAAAAAGCTGCTGTTCAAGGGCGACAAGATCATGGTGCAGCTGCTCGATCCGGCCGGGCTGAACACGGTTACAAAGGTGCAGGTCGAAACCGTCGCCAAGTCGCTGACCTCGCCCGCCGTGGCAAAGCAGTGGGAAGCGATGGGCTTTTCCATCCTCTATTACGGCGCCATCGCGGTGATGCCGGACCGGCCGCTGAGCGACAAGACCATGTCGATCTCCTATAACCTGCATTCGCCCGAGGCGGCGGTTGCGGCGGCGGTCCGGGCCTGCAATGCGCTCAAGGGCCCCGATTGCGTGGCGGCGGCGCTGATCCTGCCCAAGCGCTACAAGCCGCGGGAATTCACCCTCAGCCAGGCCGCGACCAACGGCTTCCGCGAAAACTGGGGCCGGCCGAAAGAGCCGGAATTCCTGGCCTATTCGCCCTCGACCCCGGCCTTCACCATCGTCAAGGGGGCGGGGGGCGACACGGTGGCGCTGAACAAATGCAACGAAAACTCGGAAGGCGCCAATGATTGCGTGATCGGCATCGCCGAGCAGTAGGCCAGACCCTGACCGGGGGCGGTTTGCCCCGCGCCCGCGTCAAGATGTATCAGGTGTGTATATATTCTTTTTACCAATCCGGGCCTAGACTGCCCGGCAGGAACACGCGCCACAGGGGATTGGCATGGAGTATTCGGCACAGATTGACCGGGCGCTGGCGCGCCTGCACGAGGAGGGGCGCTATCGCACCTTCATCGACATCGAGCGCACCCGCGGCCAGTTTCCGCATGCCACCTGGGTCAGGCCCGATGGCACCACCCGGCCGGTCACCGTCTGGTGCGGCAACGATTACCTGGGCATGGGCCAGCATCCCGAGGTGCTTGCCGCCATGCATGCCGCGCTTGATGCCACCGGCGCCGGCTCTGGCGGCACCCGCAACATTTCCGGCACCACCGTTTATCACAAGGCGCTGGAGGCAGAGCTTGCCGACCTGCACCGCAAGGAGGCGGCGCTGCTGTTCACCTCGGCCTATATTGCCAACGACGCCACCCTTTCGACCCTGCCCAGGCTGTTTCCCGGCCTGATCATCTATTCCGATGAGCTCAACCACGCCTCGATGATCGAGGGGATCCGCCGCAATGGCGGCGCCAAGCGGGTGTTTCGCCACAATGACGTTGCCCATCTGCGGGAATTGCTGGCCGCCGACGACCGGGACGCGCCCAAGCTGATCGCCTTTGAGTCGGTCTATTCCATGG
>CAZPDV010000410.1:0-1666 GCA_964585355.1 uncultured Aliiroseovarius sp. | reverse complement strand
TCGGCATGAAAAAGGACGGCAGCCTGACCGCGGTCGAGGCCGAAGTGACCATGGCAGGCGGCGCCTATGCCGGCTATGGGCTGGTCACCATCCTTTATGCCGGGGCCTTGCTCCACGGCATCTATGCCATTGAAAATGTTAAATATGACGGCTATCGCGTCTATACCAACACGCCACCTTGCGGGGCCATGCGCGGGCATGGGACGGTGGATGTGCGCCATGCTTTCGAGTGCATGATGGACCGCATGGCGCGCGATCTGGGGCTTGATCCTTTCGCGGTGCGGCGCGCCAATCTGCTTGAGGCGCCGATGTTCACCGCCAATGGCCTGATGGTCAATTCCTATGGTTTGCCCGAGGCGCTCGACAAGGTCGAGGCCGCATCCGACTGGCGCGCGCGGCGCGGCACGCTGCCGCCTGGCAAGGGGTTGGGCATGGCGTGTTCGCATTACGTTTCGGGCGCCGCCAAGCCGGTGCACTGGACCGGCGAGCCGCATGCGGTGGTGCAGATGCGGCTGGAGTTTGACGGTGCGGTGACGGTGCTGACCGGGGCGGCCGATATCGGGCAGGGCTCCACCACCATCGTGGCGCTGGCCGCGGCCGAGGTGCTGGGCATTCACATGGACCGGGTGCGCGTGGTGGCCAATGACAGTGCGGTGACGCCCAAGGATAACGGCTCGTATTCCTCGCGGGTGACCTTCATGGTTGGCAATGCGGCGATCGAGGCGGCCCGCGCCCTGCGCGACAAGCTGATCCTCGCCGCTGCCGAAAAGCTCGAAGCCCGGCCCGAGGACGTGGTTTGCGAGGGCGAGACCTTCTTCATCCCCGGCGCGGCGCAGTCCGAACTGCCCTGGCAGGAGGTGGTCTATGCCGCTCTCGCCAAGGAGGGTACGCTGACCGAAAAGGGCACGTTCCGCACCCCTGAAAAGGCCCAGGGCGGCAAGCATCGCGGCGGCGCGGTCGGCTCGACCATGGGGTTTTCCTATGGCGCGCAGGTGGTCGAGGTCAGCGTCGATCAGGAGACCGGGCAGATCACCGTCGATCAGGTCTGGAGCGCGCTTGACGTGGGCTATGCCATCAACCCGCTGGCGGTCGAGGGGCAGATCGAGGGCTCGGTCTGGATGGGCATGGCCCAGGCGATGAGCGAGGAAACCGCCTATCGTAATGGCCTGTCGGTGCATGCCAACATGCTCGACTACCGCTTTCCCACCATTGCCGAAAGCCCGCCGATCGAGGTGCATATTGTCGAAAGCATCGACCCGCTGGGTCCGTTTGGCGCAAAAGAGGCGGGCGAGGGCGCGCTGTCGGGTTTCCCGCCGGCGCTGGTCAACGCGGTGGCAGACGCGCTGGGCATGGATGTGAATTTCCTGCCGGTGACGCCGGACCGGCTGCTTGAGGCACTGATAAAATGGCGCCGCGCCCAGAAAAGGAAGGGGGCCTGAGATGACCGAGCTTCTGCCCGATTTTCGCCTGAGCCGGCCCGAGACCGTGGCCGAGGCGCTGACCGAGCTCAAATGGGAGGGCGCCCAGATCATCGCTGGCGGCACCGACAAGGTGGTGCAGCTGCGCCGCGGCCTGGCTGCCCCGACGGTGCTGGTGGATATCACCGGGATCGAGGCGCTCAAACGCATCGAGGCGACCGAGGCCGGGCTCACGATCGGCGCGGGCG
>CAZPDV010000409.1:0-1670 GCA_964585355.1 uncultured Aliiroseovarius sp. | reverse complement strand
CGGGCATTGGCCATGACCATGAGCTCGCCCACATTTTCGCGTGTGACATAGCCCAGCAAGCCGCCGTCGTCATTCAGGACGACCACGGCCGGCGCGCCGTGGCCGAGCAGCTCCAGCACCTTCTCAAGCCCGTCCATCAGGCTGGCGTGCGGCAGGTCGGTTTGCATCACTGCGGCGACATTGGCCGGGCGCGGTTCGCTTGACAGGGCCTGAAAAAGCTGCTGCCGGGTGAGCAGCCCGACAAAGCGCTGGCTGGCCGGATCGACCACCGGAAATTCGTGCTGGGTGGTGCGGATCAGGGCGGTTCCGGCGGCCTCGAGGCTGTCATCGGGGGCCAGGCTCTCGAAGGCGGTGATCATCGCGTCGCGGGCCATCAGCCTGCGGGCAACCGCCTTCATCGCCACGTCCGAGCTTTCGGCCCCTGCGGCCATCATGATGAAAAGCCCGATGAAAAGCAGCACCACATTGCCGCTGGCAAAGCCGATCAGCCCCAGGCCAAAGGCCAGCACCTGGCCCGCCTGCGCCGCCCGCCGGGTGGCGGTCACCCGGTCGGTATGCATGGCCAGAAGCGCCCGCAGCACCCGGCCGCCATCCATGGGAAAGGCCGGCAGCAGGTTGAAAAGCGCCAGCCACAGGTTGATGCGCCCCAGCTCCACCGGCAGGCTGGCCAGGGTCATGTCGGCAAGTTCGCCGTTATCGGCCGGGGTCGCGGCCCCGAAAAGCAGGGTCAGCACCGCCCAGATCGCCACATTGACCATGGGGCCGGCAAGCGCCACGGCGATCTCCTGAAGCGGGTTTTCCGGCATCTTTTCCAGCCGCGCCACGCCGCCGATCGGCAGCAGGGTCACGTCCGGGGTGCGGATGCCGAAGCGGCGCGCGGTCAGGGCATGGCCGAATTCATGCGCGATGATGCAGGCGAAAAGCGCCAGGATGAACAGGGTGCTGACCAGCGCGCCCTCGGGCCCGCCATTTTGCCAGCCGGCCAGCGCAATCCAGCCCAAGAGCAGGAAAAACGTCACATGCACCCGCAATTGCGAGCCAAACAGCCGCCCGATCGGAAAAGACCAGCTCATGTTCCGTTTCCTGCCTGTTGCATCATCGCATCAGAACGGGATTTCGTCGTCGAAGCCGCCGCTATCGACCGGCCCCGGTCCGCTGCTGCCGGCGCCGGGGCCGCCGCCGAAGCCGCCGCCCTGATCGCCGCCGCCATAGCCACCACCGCCGCCGCCTTCGCCGCGGCTGTCGAGCATGACCAGGGTGCCGTTGAAGCCTTGCAGCACCACTTCGGTGGAATAGCGGTCATTGCCGGACTGGTCCTGCCATTTGCGGGTCTGAAGCTGCCCCTCGACATAGACCTTGGAGCCCTTGCGCAGATATTGTTCACAGACCCGCACCAGCCCTTCGGAAAAGATCGCCACCGAGTGCCACTCGGTCTTTTCGCGGCGCTCGCCGGTATTGCGGTCTTTCCAGGTTTCAGAGGTGGCGATGCGCAGGTTGCATACCTTGCCGCCGTTCTGGAACGTCCGCACTTCGGGGTCGCGCCCCAGATTACCAATCAGAATGACCTTGTTGACCGAACCCGCCATGGGACCTCCTTGCCTGATTCCGCGCCATATGCGCCTTGGCCCCATGGTTAATGACCGATCGGGGTTAATGAAAGGTCAATTTGC
>CAZPDV010000408.1:0-1687 GCA_964585355.1 uncultured Aliiroseovarius sp. | reverse complement strand
CGGCCGACCGCCAGGGCATTCAGACCAAGGCTGTCACGCCCTTTCTGCTCGATCACATCTTTCGCGCCACCGAGGGCGCCTCGCTCACCGCCAATATCGCCCTGGTGCGCAACAATGCCCGCCTGGCCGCGGCCATCGCCCGGGCGCTGGCCGGGATGCGCTGAGCCGCCAGCCCGCCTCTTGAACCGGAGGGTGGCGAGAAAAGAGGCAAATGCCATTGCCCCCGCGCCCGCACGGGCCTACATATGGCCCAACCAGTGGAAATGTAAGCAATGAGTGCCGAGCAAGACAAGAAGCCGCGCCCGCGTCTGCGCCTGGTCGCGGTGCTGCGCAACAATTTCCTGACCGGGCTGGTGGTGGTGGTGCCGATCGCCATTACCATGTGGCTGATCTGGACCTTCGTGGGCTGGATCGACAGCTGGGTGCTGCCCTTCGTGCCGGCCGCCTATCAGCCGGAAAAGCTGATGCAGGACCTGTTCGGGCCGGATACGCACCTGAACGTGCGCGGGGTCGGGGTCGGGCTGTTCCTGATCTTTACGGTCCTGGTGGGCTGGATGGCCAAGGGGCTGATCGGGCGGTCGTTCCTGGCCTGGGGCGAGCGCCTGGTGGACCGCATGCCGGTGGTGCGTTCGCTCTATAACGGTATCAAGCAGATCGCCGAGACCGTGTTTTCGCAAAGCGGCGAGACCAAGTTCGACACCGCCTGCCTGGTGGAATATCCGCGCAAGGGGATCTGGGCGATCGCCTTCATCTCGACCAGGGCCAAGGGCGAAATCAATCGGCGTATCGACGTGGAGAGCGACATCATGTCGGTGTTCCTGCCGACCACGCCGAACCCGACCTCGGGCTTTTTGCTGTTCGTGCCGAAAAGCGATGTGATCGTGCTGGACATGAGCGTTGAGGACGCGGCCAAGCTGGTGATCTCGGCCGGCCTGGTCTATCCCAACGCCAAGGACCCGACCGCGCCGCCCGCCCCCGAATAAGCCATGCTGGGCGCGGCGGTCACCGGCTTTGCCACCGGCTTTTCGCTGATCCTGGCGATTGGCGCCCAGAACGCCTTTGTCCTGCGCCAGGGGCTGCTGCGCCAGCACGTCCTGGCGCTGGTGCTGTTTTGCGCCCTGTCGGATGCGGTGCTGGTGTCGGCGGGGGTGCTGGGTTTCGGGACGGCAAGCGCGCTGTGGCCCGCCCTGCCCCGGCTGATGGCGCTGGCCGGGGCGGGGTTTCTGCTGACCTATGGCGCGATTCGCTTTCGCGCGGCGTGGCGCGGGGTCTATGCGCTTGCCCCTGACGGCAGCGGCCGGGGCCTGTGGCCGACGCTTGCCATTGCCGCGGCCTTCACCTGGGGCAACCCGCATGTCTATCTGGATACGCTGGGGCTGATCGGCGCGGTTTCCACCGGCTTTGCCGACTGGCCGGCGCGGCTGGCCTTTGCCGTGGGCGCCATTGCCGCCTCGTTCACCTTCTTTTTCGCGCTGGGATATGGCGCGCGCTGGCTTGCCCCGGTGATGCGCTCGGCCCGGGCCTGGCGCTGGCTGGACCTGGGCATCGGCGCGGTGATGTGGGCGATCGCGGTGAAATTGCTGATCGGTTAGGATCGTGGACACGAATTTCATATCGTTGATCCGATAACTCCCGGATTGCCTGCAATCCGGTTCGCGCCCGACCCCGCCCCCAGGGCGGGCGCGAA
>CAZPDV010000407.1:0-1690 GCA_964585355.1 uncultured Aliiroseovarius sp. | reverse complement strand
GATTGCGGCTCGGTCAGGGCGAAATTGGCCAGCTTGCGCCCCGAGGTCAGATCGCGCGCCCATTTTTCCTTGAACGCCTCGGTGCCATAGCCGCAGACCGCGAAGGTGCAGATATTGTGCATCGACAGGGCAAAGGCATAGGCGCCGTCGCCCTGGCCCAGTTGCTCGTAAACCCGGATGCCTTCCGACAGCGGCAGGCCCTGGCCGCCCCATTCGGGCGGCGCATAGAGCCCGGTCAGCCCGGCCGCGCCGGCCTGGTCGGACGCCTGGCGCGGCCATTTGGCGGCCTGGTTCCAGGCGTCCACATTGGGCAGAATCACCTCGCGCGCATGCGCCCGCGCGGCGTCGAGGATGTCGTCGATCTTGGCCATTCTTGCCTCCTTTGATGTGCATGGGTCGGCAAAGGCTTGTCAGGTTTTGGCGGTCATTTCAAAGCGTGGGGGCGATGACGCTGCGTCACCGGCGGCCGGGGCCTCGCGTCGCTCGGCCGGATTCGAGGCCTTCGGCGAGGATATTTTCAAACAGAAGAAGGGCGCGCGGTGGTTTTGGCCCGCGCGCGCCCGGTCATGGTGCGATCGGTTCAGTTGCGGTTGAACACGATCGAGCTGTCAAAGGCGCGCCAGCTGCTGCTTTGCACGCCGTTGGCGGTCGAGCCGCGGTAGGAGTCGAGCCCCGGCACCCGCAGCACCGAGACATTCCCGGCCTGGCCCGGCGCCAGCACGCCCGCATGCACCGCGGCCGCGCAGATGGCGCTGTCGGCGGTGTAGGGGCCCGAGCCCCACAGGCTGCCCGAGGCCTCGGCCGCCGCGCCCGAGCAGCTGCATTCCAGCGCGTCGGTGCCGCCGGGCAGGCGATCACAGGCCGGCAGGCCCGCCTGGGCCGGTTTGCCCGGTGCCACCACGGTGAACGAGCGGCCATAACTGCCCCAGTTCGAGGTGGTCACGCCGTTGGCGCTTGAGCCCTGGTAGCTGCTCTGACCGGGGGCGGCCTTGACCCAGACCTCGCCGCCCGCCTGGCTGATCCCGCCCGCATGCAGGGCGGCGGTGCAGATATCGCTGTCGGCGGTATAGGGCCCCGAGCCCCAGACGCTGCCCAGCCGCGGATTTGCCGGGCAGGTGCAGGAATAATCCTCGACATTGTCGGGGAACCTGCCGCAGGTCGGAAGCGAGGAGCGGGTGACCTTCTGGGCAGTGGCGGCCGCGGGCAGGAGCAGGGCGAGGATGCCGGCGAGGATCAGGAATATTTTCTGAATGCGCATTGGAATATCCTTTCTTTCAGTAGTGGTCGGGAATTACGCCCTGTCATTTTCTGTCAATATCCGGCCCTGTCTTTGACACGGCGCAAATTCGGCGGCTGAAGGCTTGAACGCGCCTGCCCCCGGCCCTATATTCGGAATGTCCTTCGGGACTATGGGCATAAACGCGCTCGTAATAAGCGGATCGGACCCGGGGGCGGTACCCGGCGGCTCCACCAAATGCCTTCGTTGGGGGATCATGGGGCCGAAACAGGATCGACGGACGTGTAAAGGAGTGGCTTTGCCTCGGTGAGATACCACCGTTATCGGTTCACAAAGCATAATTGCCAACGACAATCGTGCTCCGGCAATGGCTCTGGCTGCGTAAGCAGTCCGAGTTGCCGAAACTCAAGCCCTTATGCCTAGCCGCGTAAGGCGGGGTTCGCAGGCACCTGG
>CAZPDV010000406.1:0-1694 GCA_964585355.1 uncultured Aliiroseovarius sp. | reverse complement strand
GGCGAGCTTTCGATCAGCGCCGATGTCAGCATGGTCTTTGCCATCGCCGAGTAAGGCCCCGCCGGCCATGCCCGCCTGCCAGTTCCTGGCGCCAGGCGCGGGGGTCATGCCTCCAGCGTGGTCTCGATCCGGCTGGCATGCAAAAGCGTCTTGTGGACCGGGCATTTGTCGGCGATTTCCAGAAGCCGGGCACGCTGGGCATCGTCCAGCTCGCCTTCCAGGTGGATCTTGCGGTAAAACGTGTCGATCTTCTGGGTGGCGCCGGTCTCGGCATCCTGGGCGTGCACCTTGTCATGGCTCACATCGACCCGGATCGAGCTAAGCGGCCAGTTCTTGCGCCGGGCATACATGCGGATCGTCATCGAGGTGCAGGCCCCCAGCCCGGCCGACAGGAACCCATAGGGCGACATGCCCTTGTTGGTGCCGCCATAGGCGATGGGCTCGTCCGCCAGAACGTGATGGAAGGGGCCGGCGGTGACGTCCTGCAGGAAGCCGTCCGGGTCGGCCTCGCGCACCCGCACCACGCCTTCGGGGGCGCCGACCGGCGGGGCCGGCGGGCTCAGTTCAAGATAGCGCGTGGCCCAGGCGGCAATCACGCCGGCGGCATATTCGGCGTCTTCCGGCCGGCTCAGCAGGTGGTCGGCATCGTCCAGGGTGACAAAGCTTTTCGGGTGGCGGGCGGCGGTGAAAATCGCCTGGGCGTTTTCGATCCCCACCACCTGGTCAAGCGGTGCATGCATGACCAGAAGCGCGGCGTGCAGGTTGCGGATCGCCGGGCCAAGCTCGGCGGCGGAAATGTCGTCGAGGAAGGCCTTGCCGATGCAGAAGGGCCGCCCGCCCAGATCGACCTGGGCGACGCCATCCTGCATGATCTCCTGCAGGTGATCGGCAAAATTATGCTTCACATGGTCGGGGGCATAGGGCGCGCCCAGGGTCACCACGGCGCGGATATTGTCCATCTGCGCGCCAGCCTTGAGCACTGCCGCCCCGCCCAGCGAATGGCCGATCAGCATGGCGGGCTGCATGCCGCGCGCGCTCAGATAGCCACAGGCGGCGATCAGGTCATCGACGTTGGAGCTGAAGGTGGTCTCTTCAAACGCGCCTTGGCTGGCGCCCAGCCCGGTGAAATCAAACCGCAGCACCGCGATCCCGGCGCCGGTCAGGCGGGCGGCAATGCGCCGGGCGGCCAGGCTGTCCTTTGAGCAGGTAAAGCAATGGGCGAACAGGGCGGTGGTCAGCAGCGGCCCGTCGGGCAGGTCAAGGCGGGCCGACAAGTCGGCGCCGCTATGGCCCTTGAAGGTTACTCTCTCGGTTTTCATGGCATGGCTCCGGCCTGAATCTGTTGGTTTTCAGGTACGGCCAAGCGCGACCGGGTTCAAGCCTTGCCGGGCAACTTCACCGGAAGGTGAGCCGATGTCATGCGCCGCCCGGCCATCGGGCAGGGCGGGGCACGTGGTGCCTGGCTGGGGGCAGGGCGCGCGCCCGGCGGTGGGGGAAGTGGCAGCCCGTAGGGTTGTCGCAAAACGCAGCCTTTCCGGCGCAGTAGATCAGCCAAAGATGGGTATCCCACCTATTGAAAACAAAAGAAAAAAACGCGTTTCGTCCAAGGCGAGATCATCCATCCTTTCCCGCCACATGAAGCCCGCGCACAAGCGCATGTCGCGGATGCTGGGCTATTGCCTGACGCTTGGCAC
>CAZPDV010000405.1:0-1700 GCA_964585355.1 uncultured Aliiroseovarius sp. | reverse complement strand
CCTAGCCGCATTTCGAATGGCCACAGGCGGCGCAGGTCATGCAGCCCTCGACCATGCGCATGTCATACTGGCCGCAAGCCGGGCAGGCCGGCCCCGGCGCCCGCCCGCCCAGGGCCACCACCTCGGCCTGCGGGTCGCTTTTGAGCCCCATCCCCTCGCCGGACAGAAAGCCGGTGGCGACCATGTGCTGCTCCAGCACGCCGCCAATCGCCGCCAGGATCGACGGCACATATTTCCCCTCCATCCAGGCGCCGCCGCGCGGGTCGAACACCGCCTTGAGCTCCTCGACCACAAAGCTCACGTCGCCGCCGCGCCGGAACACCGCGCTGATCATCCGGGTCAGCGCCACGGTCCAGGCGAAATGCTCCATGTTCTTGGAGTTGATGAACACCTCGAACGGGCGCCTGTGGCCGTTCACCACCAGGTCGTTCACCGTGATATAGATCGCATGCTCGCTGCCCGGCCATTTCAGCTTGTAGGTCTGCCCCTCCAGCGACCGGGGTCGGTCGAGCGGCTCGCTCATATAGATCACATCCGCGCCCTGATCGGCCTCGGGGGCGGCGTCGCTGCCCTCGGAAACGGTAAGCACGCTGCCGGTCACCGCGTTGGGGCGATAGGTGGTGCAGCCCTTGCAGCCCTGCTCCCAGGCCTCGAGATAGACATCCTTGAAGGCGTCGAAGTCGATATCCTCGGGCACGTTGATGGTTTTGGAAATCGAGCTGTCCACCCATTTCTGCGCCGCCGCCTGCATCCGCACATGGTCCTGCGGGGTCAGGGTCTGGGCCGAGACGAAATGCTCCGGCAGCTCGGCATCGCCGAACTTCTCGCGCCACAGCGCCACCGCGTAATCCACCACCTCTTCCTCGCTATGCGCCCCGTCGTTCTGCAACACCTTGCGGGTATAGGAATAGGCAAAGACCGGCTCGATCCCGCTGGAAACATTGCCGGCAAACAGGCTGATCGTGCCGGTGGGGGCAACCGAGGTCAGCAAGGCATTGCGGATGCCGTCGGCCCGGATCGCCGCGCGCAGGTCCGGGTCCATGGCCTGCAGGTTGGGCGTGGCAAGATAGGCCTCGGCATCGAACAGCGGGAACGCGCCCTTCTCGCGGGCAAGCTCGACCGACGCCCAGTAGGCCGCGTGGTCGATCAGGCGAAACCATTCCTCGGTCAGCGCCACCGCCCGGTCCGAACCATAGCGCACCCCCAGCATCAACAGCGCATCCGCAAGCCCGGTCACGCCAAGCCCGATGCGCCGCTTGGCCTCGGCCTCGCGCCGCTGCGCCTCCAGCGGAAAGCGGCTCACGTCAATGGTGGCATCCAGCATCCGCACGGCGGTGCCCACCAGCTCCCGCAGCGCCGCCTCGTCCAGCCGCGCATCCGCCTCGAACGGCTTGTCCACCAGCCGCGCCAGGTTGACCGAGCCCAGCAGGCAGGCCCCGTGCGGCGGCAACGGTTGCTCGCCACAGGGGTTGGTGGCGGAAATCGTCTCGCAATAGGAAAGGTTGTCGGTCTGGTTGATCCGGTCGATGAAAATCACCCCCGGCTCGGCATAATCATAGGTGGCGCGCATGATCCGGTTCCACAGGTCGCGCGCCGGCAGGGTGTGGTAAACCTTGCCGTCAAACACCAGGTCCCAGGCCGCATCTTCCCTGATCGCCGCCATGAAGGCATCGGTAACCAGCACCGACATGTTGAACATC
>CAZPDV010000404.1:0-1702 GCA_964585355.1 uncultured Aliiroseovarius sp. | reverse complement strand
TCGACGCCATCATCCAGCGCACCCGCGACGGTGGCGCCGAGATCGTCGGCCTGCTCAAGACCGGATCGGCCTATTACGCCCCGGCCTCCTCGGCGATCGAAATGGCCGAGGCCTATCTCAAGGATCAGAAGCGGGTGCTGCCCTGCGCGGCCTGGGTGGATGGCGCGCTGGGGCTTGACGGGCTTTATGTGGGCGTGCCGACCGTGCTTGGCGCGGGCGGGGTCGAGCGGGTGATCGACATTCGCCTGTCCAAGGCCGAGCAGGCGATGTTCGACAAGTCCACCGAGGCGGTAAGGGGGCTGGTCGCTGCCTGCAAGGCGATCGACTCGTCGCTGGGCTGATCCCACCGCCCCTGCATTTTGCGTGCCTTGCCCCCGGTGCCAGTGGTGCCGGGGGTTTTTGATCGAATCAATGCCGAAACCTGAATGTGTGATCACACTTTGACAGGTGTGATCACAAAAGTCGAAAAATCATCAGCTTTGTGTGAAAAGGCGGGAAAAACCGTTTATTTACCTTCGCCTGTCATGCATGTTTCGCGGCGAATGCAAGGCCTTTGAACAAGACAGGACGGCACTATGAACATCCATGAATATCAGGCCAAGGCGCTGTTGCGCGCCGCTGGCGCTCCGGTCAGCGACGGGCGGCTGGTGCTGCGCGCGGAAGAGGCCAAGACCGCAGCCGGCGCGCTGGATGGGCCCGTTTGGGTGGTCAAGGCGCAAATTCATGCCGGCGGGCGCGGCAAGGGGCATTTCAAGGAGCCCGAGGCCGGCGAAGGCGGCGGCGTGCGCATCGCCCGCTCGGTGGAAGAGGCCGCCGAGGAGGCCAGGCGGATGCTGGGCCGCACGCTGATAACCAAGCAGACCGGCCCGGTCGGCAAGCAGGTGAACCGCATCTATATCGAAGACGGTGCCGCCATTGCGCGCGAGTTCTATCTTGCCCTGCTGGTGGATCGGCAGAGCAGCCGGGTGTCGTTCGTGGCCTCGACCGAGGGCGGCATGGACATCGAGGAAGTGGCGGAAAGCACGCCCGACAAGATCCTGTCCTTTTCGGTGGATCCGGCCACCGGCTATCAGGGCTATCACGGCCGGCGGATCGCCTTTGCGC
This sequence comes from uncultured Aliiroseovarius sp., assembly GCA_964585355.1. Classification (GTDB taxonomy): domain Bacteria; phylum Pseudomonadota; class Alphaproteobacteria; order Rhodobacterales; family Rhodobacteraceae; genus JAAEUB01. The sequence continues at coordinate 598 of CAZPDV010000404.1, read as the reverse complement.
TGGGGCTCGAGGGCAAGCAGGTCAAGCAATGCGTGGCGCTGATGGGCACGCTTTACGCGCTTTTCACCAGCAAGGACATGGAGATGCTCGAGGTCAACCCGCTGGTGCTGACCGAAGAGGGCAACCTGCTCTGCCTCGATGCCAAGATGGGCTTTGACGACAATGCCCTCTATCGCCACCCGGACATTGCCGAGTTGCGCGATACCTCCGAGGAGGACCCGAAAGAGCTTGAGGCCTCGAAATACGACCTCAACTATATTGCGCTGGATGGCGAGATCGGCTGCATGGTCAACGGCGCCGGGCTGGCCATGGCGACCATGGATATCATCAAGCTCTATGGCGCCGAGCCCGCCAATTTCCTTGACGTGGGCGGTGGCGCCACCACCGAGAAGGTCACGGCGGCATTCAAGATCATCACCTCCGACCCCAAGGTGAAGGGTATCCTGGTCAACATCTTCGGCGGCATCATGCGCTGCGACGTGATTGCCGAGGGGGTGGTGCAGGCGGTGCGTGACGTGGGCCTCAAGGTGCCGCTGGTGGTGCGGCTCGAAGGCACCAGGGTCGAGGAAGGCAAGCGCATCCTCAATGAAAGCGACGT
>CAZPDV010000403.1:0-1707 GCA_964585355.1 uncultured Aliiroseovarius sp. | reverse complement strand
AACCGGATTGCAGGCAATCCGGGGGCCATGAGATCAACGATATGAAATTCGTTTCCACGATACGAGGCCCGGCGCTTTTGCGCGGGCGCGTTCAGCCTCCCTGGCGCGGGGGGCGGCGATTTGACCTGCCTCATGGCAAACCCGGCGCCGCGCCCTATATTGAGGGCATGACCGCATCGGAGACAATGCCATGTACAAACATATCCTCGTTCCCGTGGCCCTTGACCACGACCACAAGCCCACCAGGGCGCTCGAGATCGCCCGCACGCTGGCCGACAAGGATGCCCGCATTACCGCGCTGCATGTGATGGACGACGTGCCGGCCTATGTGGCGCAATACCTGCCCGAGGGGCAGCTTGAGACCAACCGGGCCGAGCTGGAAGCCCGGCTCAAGCAGGAACTGGCCGATGCCACGGGGGTGGAGGCGGTGGTGATTTCCGGCCATCCCGGCCATTCGATCATCGAATATGCCAACGAGCATGGCGTCGATTGCATCGTCATGGGCTCGCACCGGCCGGGCCTTCAGGACTACTTCCTCGGTTCCACCGCCGCCCGGGTGGTGCGCCACGCCCCCTGTTCGGTGCATGTAAGCCGTTAAGGCCGGTGCGGCGCGGCAAGCCCTTGCTCCTTCTCCCTTTTTCGCCCTAAACTGAAGGAAAAGGGAGGACCCGATGCCCACCATCCGCAAAGATGCCGATATCCAGACCGTGATCACCACCTTCGAGGTGGCGCCGGCGGATTGTCAGGCGCTGCTCGACCTGTTGACCGAGGCCTGCAACGATTTCGTCTCGAAACAGCCCGGCTTCCTGTCGGCGGCGGTGCATGTCAACGATGCCCGCACCCGGATCGCCAATTACGTGCAATGGCAAAGCCGCGAGGCCTTCAACGCGGTGCAGCGCAGCCCCGAGATGCAGGCCTATGCCAAGCGGTTCCTGGAACTGGCCCGCGATTTTCAGCCGGTGATGTATGACGTGGTGATGGTGTCGGAGTAACCGCCGCCGCGCCGCTGTTCCTGAAAGGAGATGGCATGCTGCGTTCGATCCTGTTTCTGATGGCCCTGCTGCTGGGGGTGAGCGGCCTTCCGGCCCTGGCCCAGCAAAGCGTGTTCATCCGGCCCGACCTGCCATCGGTCACGGTCGAGACCCCGGACGGCCCGGTGACCATTGCCCGCAACCCTGATCCCGCCGCGCGGCTTGAGGGCGACTGGGCGCGCACCTCGCGCCCCTGTCCGCCGTTCTGCATTCAGCCGATCCGCCCGGCCGAAGGCGTCACCACCATCGGAGAGCTGGAACTGCTCGACATGCTCACCGACCCCGAGGTGCTGGTGATCGACAGCCGCCTGCCCAAATGGTATCGCGGCGGCACCATCCCCGGCGCCGTTTCGATCCCGTGGAACGAGGTGCTTGACCGACTTGACGAGCTGGGCTGCGCGCCGGATTTTGACGGCTGGGATTGCACGGAGGCCCGCCCGGTGGCGCTGTTCTGCAACGGCATGTGGTGCGGTCAGTCGCCCACCGCGATCCGCAACATGATCGGCGCCGGCTACCCGCCCGAGCGGATCTTCTACTATCGCGGCGGCATGCAGGACTGGCGCATCCTGGGCCTGACCGTGGTGCCGGGGGAGTAAGCCCCCCGGCGCAGGCCCGACGGGGCGCAGGCCTCAGATGCTTTTCCAGCATGAAAAGAATGCGTCGATCGCCCGGCGCG
>CAZPDV010000402.1:0-1720 GCA_964585355.1 uncultured Aliiroseovarius sp. | reverse complement strand
TGCATGTTGTGTTTTCCCTGGCCGAACGCATCACCGTTCTGGCCCAGGGCACGCCGCTGGTCGAGGACACGCCGGAAAACATCAAGGGCCACCCCAAGGTCAAGGAAGCCTATCTGGGCGAAGCGGCCTGAGCGAGGACGAGACGAGATGAGCGCAACCGAGCATAACGAACCGGCCTATTTCTCGGCCTGGGACATCCATGCCTATTACGGCGAAAGCTATATCGTCCAGGGCGTCAGCTTCAACGTCCATGAAGGCGAGATCCTGGCGCTTCTGGGCCGCAACGGGGCCGGCAAGACCTCGACCCTGCGGGCGCTGGCGCGCCTTTCCAGCCCGGCGCTGACCCATGGCGAAATCTGGCTCGACCACCAGGCGCTGCACCCGATGCAGGCCTATCAGGCGGCGCAGGCCGGCATTGGCCTGGTGCCCGAGGACCGGCGTATCATCCAGGGGCTGACGGTCGAGGAAAACCTGCAACTGGCCCAGATCGCGCCGCCGATGGGCTGGTCGCTGGAGCGGCTCTATGAGCTTTTCCCGCGCCTCAGGGAACGCCGCCGGCAGGAGGGCACCACCCTTTCGGGCGGCGAGCAGCAGATGCTGGCGATTGCCCGGGCGCTGGCGCGCGACATCAAGGTGCTGTTGCTGGACGAGCCCTATGAGGGGCTGGCCCCGGTGATCGTGGACGAGATCGAAAAGACCCTGAACATCATCAAGGAACAGGGCATCACCACCGTGATTGTCGAGCAGAACGCCCTGCGGGCGCTGGCCCTGGCCGACCGCGCGGTGATCCTGGACACCGGCACGGTGGTGTTTGACGGTACCGCGCAAGAGGTACTGGACAACGAGGAGCTCCGGCACGAATATCTCGCCATCTGAGCCATGATCCCACGCGCCCGCGCGCGCGACCCGACAACCGACAGAGAGTAACCGAAAGTAACCGACCCATGACAGAGACAAAGATGTACCCGCCCTCGCCCGAATTCGTGGCGCATGCCTTTATCGACGCGGACAAGTACAAGGAAATGTATGCCGCCTCGGTCAACGACCCGGACGGGTTCTGGCGCGAGCAGATGCAGCGGCTCGACTGGGCGAAAACCCCCAGCAAGATCAAGAATACCAGCTTTGACTACCCCAATGTCTCGATCAAGTGGTTCGAGGATGGCGAACTCAACGTCACCGTCAACTGCATCGACCGCCACCTGCCGGCGCGGGCCGATCAGACCGCGATCATCTGGGAAAGCGACGACCCCGGCGTGGACCGCCACATCACCTATGCCGAACTGTCGCGTGAGGTGCAGAAGCTGGCCAATGTCTACAAGTCCCTGGGCATCGGCAAGGGCGACCGGGTGGTCCTCTATATGCCGATGATCCCCGAGGCGGCCTATGCCATGCTGGCCTGTGCCCGGATCGGCGCGATCCACTCGGTTGTTTTTGCAGGCTTTTCCCCCGAGGCCCTGGCCAGCCGCATCACCGATTGCGGCGCCTCTCTGGTGGTCACGGCGGACGAAGCCCCGCGCGGCGGCCGCAACACGCCGCTCAAGGCCAATGTGGACGCTGCCCTCGAAATCGCCGGCGACGTCGCCACCCTGGTGGTCGAGCGCACCGGGGCGGATGTGAACATGCAGGCAGGCCGCGACCATTCCTACACCGCGATGATGGCCGAAGCGGACGAGACCTGCGCGCCCGAAATCATGAATGCCGAGGACCCGCTCTTCATCCT
>CAZPDV010000401.1:0-1746 GCA_964585355.1 uncultured Aliiroseovarius sp. | reverse complement strand
TCGCCGCATTGACCAGTCCCGCCTGCAACTGTCCCGAAACCGCGACCCCACGGCGCGCGTCATTGGCCGCCACATCGACCTGGCCCTCGATGAGCGCTTCGCCCCCGGTGATGTCGAGCCGGGCCACGGTCGCCCCCGGCCGGGTATTGTCAAGGGCAAGCCCGCCGCCGGTAAAGTCTCCGGCCACCAGCATGGCCGAGGCGAATTCGTCGCGGATGGCATCGGTCTCGCTGCCATGGGTGGCACGTTCCGAGCCCTCATCCAGCAGGTTTTGCGTCGTCTCGGAAACAACGGTGCTGTCGGCCAGCTGCCCCATGTCCAGATAGGCAAGCGAACCGGCTCCGCCCAGATTGTCGGCACTGCCGCCGCCAAGAGAGATATCAATGGCACGGGCGGCATTGGTGGCGGTGATGTCCAGATCGCCCAGAAAATAGGCCCCTCCGAATTCTGCCTCTGCGCCGGGCCCCTCGAGATCGGGGGGAATCGGGGCTATTTCCAACGCCATCTCGGCCCGGGTCTCGCCGCCCAGCAGCAGGATCCCCGCCGCCAGCCCCGCCGCGGTACCGCTCGAGGCCTCGGTGGCCTGCATCAGCAGATAGGTGTCCTCGCGGGTGGCGGAAATGGCGGTGTCGCCCTCGACCATGAGCATGGCGTAATCGGTGGTATAGGTCGCCGTCACGTCGCGCTGATCCAGCAGATAGGCCCCGAGCAGGGCCGCCCCGCCTCCCTCGCTCCCGGTCGCACGCCCGATCGAGACCAGGCTGGTACTGGTTTCCGACAGCGCCGCAAGGCTGAACCCGTTTGCCAGGTCGCGCAGCACCGCACCATCGACCAGGGCAATGGTGTCGCGCCGGTATGCCTCGTAAGCCAGCGCGCCGAGAGCCTGTATGCCGCCGTCTTCGGCCGAGGAATTGGCCACCACCTGGCGCATGGTCCGGTCGGTGGCAGTGACATCGAGCGCACCTGCCTGAATTTCGGAATAGCCGCCGATTTCGGCGCGCACCTCGCCCGAGGAAACCAGCATCGCCCCGCTTGCCGTTCCCAGCCCCAGATCGCCGGAAACGTTGCCGTTGCGCATGGCGATGGCGTCAACCGTGCTTTCACTCAGGGCGGTGACGGTAACGGCCTGATCGAAATCAACCGCAATGCCGCTTCCCGCAACAATCGCCAGAACCGAAGAGCCGTAATCGGTGCGCGTCAGGCCGATGCTGCCGCCGGTATTGTTGGTGAAGGTGGTCGCCGTCTGGCGATTGATCAGATCGACATCCTCGCGCGCCACCAGGTCAAGCACGCGCATATCGCCATAGAACCCGTCTATCATGGCCCGGGTCGTCCAGTCGGTATTGATCCGCCCATAGGCCAGGGTCAGATCCTGGCCGCCAGTGGTTTCCTCTTCGAGAGCATAGCTGCCCAGCAGGCTGGCAGAAATATCCAGGCCGGGCCGGGCCTCCAGCGTGGGGTAAGACGAGAGCACGGCTTCGGTCACGCGGCTCTGGTCGGAAAATACCGCGCTGCCGCCGGCGCTGAGCCCCTGACCGCCCGGCGTGCCCACATTGGCGGTGATGGTGCTGTCTCCCAGATCGGTGGTGGCTGAAATCTTCAGGAAGGTATCGGCCCCGGCCACCTCGCTGTCTGGGTTGATTCTGGCCGCAAAGGCCCCGCTTTCCATGCTGGCAGAGGTGGCGGTATCCACATTATCCACCACCATGGCCGCCCCGCTCAGGATGCTGGCGTTACCAACCAGCT
>CAZPDV010000400.1:0-1748 GCA_964585355.1 uncultured Aliiroseovarius sp. | reverse complement strand
GATGCGGTTCTCAATGCCAACTATCTGCGCGCCAGCTTGCGCGACGTGATGAGCCAGCCCTTCGGCGACCAGATCTGCATGCATGAGGTGCTGTTTGACGAGCATTTCCTCAAGGGCACCGATATCACGACGCTGGACTTCGCCAAGGCGCTCATCGACGAGGGGTATCACCCGATGACCGTCTATTTTCCGCTGGTGGTGCACGGGGCCATGCTGATCGAACCCACGGAATCGGAATCAAAAGCCAGCATGGATCAGTTCATAACCGCCCTGCGCGGGCTGGCGATGGCGGCGAAGAACGGCGAAACGGAGCGATTCAAGGCAGCGCCGCGTTTTGCGCCGCGCCACCGCCTTGATGAAACCCGCGCCGCCCGGCAGCCGGTGTTGCTCTACGAGGGAAAAGACGACTGAAACGGCTTATTTTTTGCGGTTGTAATCCAGCTGCGCCGGGGACAGGCGAAAGCCGACAAGGATTTCATAGTCCTGCGGTTTCTTGTCCGGAGCCATGGTGAAACTGTATTTCTCGATGACTTCGTAAAACTTGCCGGTGCGGTTGCCCGGATCGACGGTAACAACCGAATCGCGAGAAAGACGGGTAATGACTTTCTGATCGCCAAGGGTCAGGGCGGCGAATACGGGCAGAGTCTTCTTGCCGGCCTCCCCGCGCGGCCCCAGGTTTACGCGTCCGGCCAGGCCAAAATCAGCGATGACCACCTGGTCCTTCACCTTGCAATCCAGCAGCACCCTGGTGATATCGGCCTCATAGGCCAGGTTCTCGATCAGGGCGCGGCTGCCGGGGGCAAAAACCGACAGGCTGGAAGCGTCGGCCAGGGTGGAAATTCGCGGGCAGTTGGCCGATGTTGCCAGATCCGGTTTCGAGTTGCCAGACCCGAACAGGCTTCCGACCGACATGGAACACCCGATCAGCGGCGCGAGCAAAACCAGTGCAGCAAGCCTTGCTCCTCTCGACATGGTTTCATGGCGCATCAAACACCCCTTTTTGCCCGTCAATTTGTTCACCGCCATTTCTTGACAAGGGGTGGTGACGTCCTATACCCCCCACAGGCATGGCTTTACAGGCCGCCAACATAATCAAGCCCTGCCCCGCCGACAAGGCGTTTGGACTTCAATTCAATGGTTTCAGTCACAAAACCACCTCTGGCACTCTACCTGGCCGCTCCGCGCGGGTTTTGCGCCGGCGTTGACCGGGCCATAAAGATCGTCGAGCAGACGCTGGAGCGCTACGGGCGGCCGGTATATGTGCGTCACGAGATCGTGCACAACCGCTTCGTTGTCGATTCGCTGAAGAAACAGGGGGCGGTTTTTGTCGAGGAACTGGACGAGATCCCCGATGACGGCCGCCCGGTCATCTTCTCGGCCCACGGCGTGGCCAAGGTGGTGCCGGAGAAGGCCGCGCAGCGGCACATGTTTTTCATTGACGCCACCTGCCCGCTGGTCTCGAAAGTACACAAGGAAGCCGAATATCACTATCAGCAGGGCCACAATATCGTTCTTATCGGCCATGCGGGTCACCCGGAGGTGATCGGCACCATGGGGCAGTTGCCCGACGGAGCGGTCAGCCTGATCGAAACCATCGAAGATGCCCACCTCTGGCAACCGCAAACACACGCGCCGGTGGCCTTCATTACCCAGACCACGCTTTCGGTCGGCGATACCCATGACATCATCAGCATATTGCGCCAGCGCTTTCCCGATCTCATCGAACCACCGCGCGAGGATATCTGCTA
>CAZPDV010000399.1:0-1752 GCA_964585355.1 uncultured Aliiroseovarius sp. | reverse complement strand
CCGCCGCCGCGCCCCGGCACGATCGTGCTGGCCTCGGCCACCACCTCCACCACACCGGCCCCGCAGGAGCCTGAAATCGTCACCCATGTCTCGACCTCGGGCGGCGGCAGCTGGGGCATTGATGTCGGTCTTTTCCGCACCCGCTATGACGCCGAAAGGGTGCTGCTCAAGACCGCGCTGAGCGATCTTGGCACCCTGGGCGAGGCGCTGCGACGCGCCAGCAACCGGCCGGATGGCTGGCACGCGAATTTTGTCGGCATGAACCGCGAGGCGGCGGAACTGGCCTGTCGGCGGCTACAGGCGCGCGCCCAGCAATGCGAGGTGATCGGCCCCGGCTGAGCCAGCGGTGCCTGGGCGCGACCCGTCACGTTACATGTGCCCGGCCTGGGCGCCGCCTGCTCCTCTGTTGTGCCCCCAATTCGGCTTCAGCATCGTGGAAACCAGATATGCTTCATTGAAACTGGATAAAGCACGAGGTTCGCGCCCGCCCTGGGGGGCGGGGTCGGGCGCGAACCGGATTGCAGGCAATCCGGGGGCTGTGGAGCCAACGACATGAACACTGTTTCCACGATACTACGGTCAGGCCCCATTGATCCGGCGCGGCACCAATCAAACGCAACAGGCGCTAGCGCGACGCGGCTTCGTGCGATTTCAGGTCAAAGGCCGCCGCCATCAGCGCCTTGGTATAGTCGCTTTGCGGGCGGTCGAAAATCTGCGCCGCCGGCCCCGATTCGACGATATCGCCGGCCTTCATCACCAGCACCTGATGCGCCAGCGCCCGCACCACCCGCAAGTCGTGGCTGATGAACAGATAGGCCAGCCCGTGCCGGCGTTGCAGGTCGCGCAACAGCCCGACGATCTGCACCTGAACGGTCATGTCCAGCGCCGAGGTGGGCTCGTCCAGCACCACCAGTTGCGGGCGCAGGATCATGGCGCGGGCGATGGCGATGCGCTGACGCTGACCGCCGGAAAATTCGTGCGGATAACGGTCCATGCTGGCCGGGTCCAGCCCCACCTCCTGCATGATCTCGGCCACGAGATCGCGCTGCGGCCGGCCGCCGGCCACCTCGTGCACGCTCAGCCCCTCGGCGATGATTTCCTCGGCGGTCATGCGCGGCGAGAGCGAGCCATACGGGTCCTGAAACACGATCTGCATGTGCCGCCTGAGCGGGCGCAGCTGGCGCGCGGTCAGCCCCTGGATATCACGGCCCATGAACAGGATCGGCCCCTGAGAGCCGATCAGCCGCATCACCGCCAGCGCCAGCGTGGTCTTGCCCGAGCCGCTTTCGCCGACAATCCCCACGGTTTCGCCGGCACGCACCCGCAGGCTGGCGGCATTGACCGCCTTGACATGGCCCACCGTGCGCTTGAGCAGCCCGCGCTGGATCGGAAACCAGATGCGCAAATCGCGGGTCTCGGCGATCACCTGGGCATCGGGGGATACCGGGTCGGGGGCGCCGGTGGCCTCGGCCGCCAGCAGCATCCTGGTATAGGGGTGCTGCGGATTGGCGAAAATCTCGGCGGTGGGGCCGGTCTCGACGATCTCGCCATCCTTCATCACGCAGACCCGATCGGCAATCTTGCGCACGATGCGCAGATCGTGGGTGATGAACAGCAGGCTCATGCCGGTTTCGTCCCTGAGCCCGGCCAGCAGGTCGAGGATCTGCGCCTGGATGGTCACGTCAAGCGCCGTGGTCGGCTCGTCGGCGATCAGAAGCTCCGGCCCGTTGGCCAGCGCCATGGCAATCATCA
>CAZPDV010000398.1:0-1754 GCA_964585355.1 uncultured Aliiroseovarius sp. | reverse complement strand
CGACCGAGCGGCCGATGATCTGCATCGGGTAGTTCCAGGGGATGATATGGCCGGTCACGCCGTGCGGCTCGCGCAAGGTATAGACGGTGTAGCCCGCCAGATAGGGGATGGTTTCGCCCATCACCTTGTCGGCCGCGCCGCCGTAGAACTCCATGTAGCGGGCCAGCGCGATGGCGTCGTTGCGGGCCTGGGTCAGGGGTTTGCCAACGTCAGTGGCCTCGATCACCGCGAGGTCGTCCAGGCGCTCCAGCACCAGCTGGCCGATCCGGGTCAGGATGCGGCCGCGCTCAAGCGCCGTCATGGCGCCCCATTCGCCCGCCAGCGCCGCCTGGGCCGCGGTCACCGCGGCGTCGATATCGGCGGCCTGGCCGCGCGCAATCGAGCCGATTTCGGCGCCGGTCGAAGGGTCCTCGAGCGGCAACTGGCCGCCGCCGGCCGGGGCCTGCCAGCGGCCCGCGATGAAAACCCTGGTTGCGTCATACCACAGGTGCTTGTCCATGTTCCTGAACCTTCCATTCGGCCGGAATCACCGGCGCTGCGTTGATCAGTTCTTGCGTATAGGGGTGCCGGGGGCGGGTGAAAACCGCCTCGGTCTCGCCTTCCTCGACGATCTCGCCGGCGCGCATGACCAGCACCCGGTCGGTGATGGCGCGCACCACCGACAGGTCGTGCGAGATGAACAGATAGGCCAGCCCGTATTCGGCCTGAAGCCCGGCCAGCAGGTCCAGCACCTGGGCGCGCACCGACACGTCAAGCGCCGACACGGCCTCGTCCAGCACGATGATTTCCGGGCGCAGGATCAGGGCGCGGGCAATGGCGATGCGCTGGCGCTGACCGCCGGAAAATTCGTGGATATAGCGCTCCATCCCGTCCGCCGCGATGCCCACATCGGCCAGCGCGCGGGCCACCCGATCGCGCCAGTCCGCCGGCCGGGCGCCCAGCAGGTGCAAGGGCTCGGCCACCAGGCGGGCCACCTTCCAGCGCGGGTTGAAGCTGCCGTAAGGGTCTTGAAAAACCACCTGAATCCCGGCCTTGAGCGGCTGCGGAAAGCCGGGGCCGACCGGCTCGCCAAAGGCGCGGATCTCGCCGCCATCAAGCGGTTCGAGGCCCAGGATTGCGCGCGCCAGGGTGGATTTGCCGCAGCCGGATTCGCCCACCAATCCCAGGCTTTCGCCCCGGGTGAGGGTAAAGCTCACCCCCCTGACCGCGCGAAAGCGGGGCGCGGGGCCCAGCAGGCGGGTGCGGGGCAGGGCATAGGCGCGCTGGGCGTCGCGCACGGTCAGAAGCGGCGCGTCGGTGCGGGTGGGCCGGCGCGCCGGCGCGTGGCTGGAGGCGGCAAAAAGCGCGCGGGTATAGGGGTGGCGCATGGCGCGAAACAGCTGCTCGGTCCGGCCCTGTTCGACGATCTCGCCCTGTTTCATCACCGCCACGTGGTCGGCCATGCCCGCCACCACCGCCAGGTCATGGGTGATCAGCAGCAGGCTCATCCCCTCTTCCTCGACCAGGCCCTTGAGCAGGTCGAGGATCTGCGCCTGGGTGGTCACGTCCAGCGCCGTGGTCGGTTCGTCGGCGATCAGAAGCTCGGGGCTCAGCGCAATCGCCATGGCGATGCAGACCCGCTGACGCTGCCCGCCGGACAGTTCGTGCGGAAAGCGCGAAAGCGGGAATTTCTCCTCGGGCAGGCCGACCCGGGCCAGCTTGTCGCGGGCGATGGCGCGGGCTTCGGCCGGCGTGTGGTTGGTGTGGATCAAGAG
>CAZPDV010000397.1:0-1773 GCA_964585355.1 uncultured Aliiroseovarius sp. | reverse complement strand
GCTACACTCCCAGGGTTTCCCTCTGCCGGGCGAGCTTGTCCATGACCCGCACCAGCTCGGCAGAAATGCCGGGCTCGGACAGGGCGTGCCCCGCCTTGTGCACCATCCTGAGATCGCTCGACGGCCAGCGCTCATGCAGCTTCCAGGCAGAAACCGGCGGACAGATCATGTCATGGCGCCCCTGCACGATGGTGCCGGGGATATGGGCGATGCGCGGCATGTTCTCAAGGATCTGGCCATCGCGATCAAGAAAGGCGCCATGGCTGAAATAGTGGTTCTCCAGCTTGGCAAAGGCCAGGGCGTAGTCGGTCGGGCTTTCGATGTGTTCGCCGCGGTTCTCGATCGAGGCCAGCGCGTTTTCCCAACCGGCCCAGGCGCGGGCAAACAGGGCCTGTTCGGCCTTGTCGCGCGAAAACAGCCGCCTGTTATAGGCCTTGATCAGGTCGCCATGTTCTTCCTCGGGGATGAGGCGGGTGAAGCGCTCCCACAATTCCGGATAGAACTTGCCGGCACCGCCGCCATAGAACCAGTCAAGCTCGGACCTGGTGGCAAGAAACACCCCGCGCAGGGCCAGATAGGCAACCCGATCAGGGTGGGTCTGAGCATAGATCAGGGCCAGCGTCGCCCCCCAGGAGCCGCCAAAAACCACCCAGCGATGGATGCCCAGCGTCTCGCGGATCAGCTCGATATCCCTGACCAGGTGCCAGGTGGTGTTGTCGCGTACCAGCGCATGCGGGCGCGACCGGCCACAGCCGCGTTGGTCAAACAGGATGATGCGATAGGCGTCGGGGTTGAAAAACCGGCGCATGGCCGGGCTGGAGCCCCCGCCGGGGCCGCCGTGAAACACCACGACCGGGATGCCCTGCGGGTTGCCGCTTTCCTCGACATAGACCATGTGCCCATCGCCCACATCCAGCATCTGCTGATGGCTGGGGTTGATCGGCGGATAAAGTTTTCCGTTCATGCGGTTTTTGCCTGCACCCTTGTCCATATCTGACCTATATAACGGCTTATCCGTTATCGCCATGCGAAAAGAGGCCGCCATGCAAACCAGTATCGACCCCGCCGAAGTTGCCAAGTTCGAGGCCATGGCGGCCGAGTGGTGGGACCCGGAAGGCAAGTTCAAGCCGCTGCACATGATGAACCCGGTGCGCCTTGAATTCATCGCCCGCGAGATCGCCGCACATTTCGGCCGTGATCGGGAAAAACCGCAACCGTTCAAGGGCTTGCGCCTTCTGGATATCGGCTGTGGCGGCGGGCTTCTGTCCGAGCCGATGGCGCGGCTTGGCGCCAGGGTGGTGGGGGCGGATGCGGCCGAGGGAAACATCCCGGTGGCCCGGCTTCATGCCGAACAGGTGGGGCTGGATATCGACTACCGCCACACCACCGCCGAGGCGCTGGCCCAGGCCGGGGAGACGTTTGACGTGGTGCTGAACATGGAGATTGTCGAACATGTGGCCGATCCGCTTTCCTTTCTCGCCTCGTGCCAGGCGCTTCTGAAACCCGGCGGGCTGATGCTGACCTCGACCATCAACCGCAACATGAAAAGCTATGCCGTGGCCATTGTCGGCGCCGAGCAGGTCATGCGCTGGCTGCCGCGCGGCACGCATGAATGGAAGAAATTCATAACGCCCGGTGAACTGGAGAACCTTTTGCAGGAGGCCGGGATGCAGGTGGTGGCGCGCACCGGGTTTGTCTTCAACCCGCTGGCATGGAGGTGGTCCCTCTCGGACCGGGATTTGTCGGTGAATTACGCGCTTGCCAGCACAAGAC
>CAZPDV010000396.1:0-1776 GCA_964585355.1 uncultured Aliiroseovarius sp. | reverse complement strand
CCGCACCACTTCCGACAGGTCGCCGCCATGCAGCGGCACCACCCGGACAGCGACCCCTCCAAGAACGGCCAGCGCCGGCTCTAACCCTTCCATGTTAGCCGCGCGTCGCCCGCCCGCAAGCCGCCCCCGCGCGCCCGGTCAAACCTGAGATAGGCAAGCGCCTGCCCGCCGGCCTGGGTGAACAGCCGCCCCGCCGGGCGCCCCTCGTCGGTGGTGATCTCGCTCCCCACCGGGGCCGCGCCCTCGATCTCGACCTGCACCAGCCCCTTTTTCAGCTCGGTCTTGTGCTTCATGCGCGCGGTCACTTCCTGCCCCACGTAACAGCCCTTGCGAAAATCCACGCCATTGAGCCGCTCGAACCCCATCTCCAGGATATAGCTGTCGGGGGTCAGTTCGATGCCGGTCTCGGGCACCACGTGACGCACCCGCAGCGCCTCCCAGTCGCTGCCGTCATCGCCGCCCTCGGCACCATAGGCGCGCCATCCCAGCGCCGCCAGCCGCGGGTCGGCAAGCGCCCCCTCCGGCGCCGGGCCGGTGCCGCGCCGCACCTCAAGCGCGCTCTCGCCCACCGTCACATCGGCGCGCAGCTTGTACATGCTCAGCCGCTGCTTCAGCCCGGCCGCCAGCGCCGCCTCCACATCCACCAAAATCGCCTCCGGCTGCTCCACAAGAAAGAAATCCGCCAGGTACTTGCCCTGCGGGGTCAGCAGCGCGGCATAGAGAATGCCCGCCTCGCTCAGCTTGCGCACATCATTCGTCACCAGCCCCTGCAGGAATTTCACCCGGTCCGGGCCGGCTATTTCCAGAATCTTGCGTGTCATCTCTTTCCCCTGTCGCTTGCTTCCCTAGTATAGAGCGCGCCGGGCCATGGAAAAGGACCAATGCGCGCACCGCTTTCGATCGTCATTCCCACCCTCGATGCCGAGGCCGCCTTGCCGGCCACGCTCACCGCCCTGTTCGAGGGGGTCGAGGCCGGGCTCCTGCGCGAGCTGATCCTCTCGGATGGCGGCTCGGGCGATGGCACCGCCCGGATTGCCGGTGCCGCCGGCGCCAGGCTGGTGCAAGGCCCGCCCGGTCGCGGCGGTCAGCTGCGCCGCGGGGCCGAAGCCGCCGCCGGCCCCTGGCTGCTCTTCCTCCATGCCGACAGCCAGCCCGCCCCCGGCTGGAGCAAACCCGTCCTCGACCACATCCAGACCCGGCCCCGACGCGCCGCCGCCTTTCGCCTGAGCTTCCGCGCCACCGGCCCCGGCGCCCGCCTCACCGCCGGCTGGGCCAACCTGCGCAGCCGCGTCTTTTGCCTGCCCTATGGCGATCAGGGCCTGCTGATCCCGCGCCCGCTTTATGACCGGATCGGCGGCTTCCCCGACATCCCGCTGATGGAGGACGTGGTCATGGCCCGGGCGCTGAAAGGCCGGCTCGACCTGCTCGCCCACCCGATTGCGACCAGCGCCGAACGCTACCTGCGCGAAGGCTGGCTGAAACGCGGCGCGAAAAACTGGTGGACCATGGCGCGTTTCCTTGCCGGGGCCGACCCGGCACGGCTGGCACGGGGCTATGAAAAGGAATGATCGCTTCTTCTGTTTGCAAATATCCCGGGGGAGCGCGAGGGGGCAGCGCCCCCTCGCCCCGGTCGGCTTCGCCACCGCGAAGTCGAAATTTCAGCCTTCCTGAAACTGCAGCCGGTAAAGCTCGGCATAAAGCCCGCCACGCGCCAGCAATTCCTCGTGGCTGCCCTGGTCCACCACCCGGCCCCGATCCATCACCACGATCTGCTGC
>CAZPDV010000395.1:0-1779 GCA_964585355.1 uncultured Aliiroseovarius sp. | reverse complement strand
ACGCGACATGCTCTAATTCTGCTTGAAAAGGGTCCACCTTGCCTGCGCAGAATTGCCTGGCGCTGGCGGAAAATGACCGAAACCGGGGGCGCAAGGTAAATGAGGACAGGCCCTAAAGGTCGATCTCGATCACCCCGTCAGGCTCGGCCGCGCGTGAGCGGCACAGGATCATCTGCCGGGCGCGCTCGGCCTTTGACAGCACATAATCGCGATGCTCGACCGCGCCGGACAGCACCCGGCATTTGCACACGCCGCACAACCCGTCGGCGCATTTCACGTCCACATGCACCCCCGCGGCCAGGAGCGCCTCCGTCGCCGCCTGGTCCGCCGCCACGGCGATCTCGCGGTCCGAGCGGGCCAGCTTCAGGGTGAAGGGATGGTTTTCGTATTCGGGCTCTTCCGGCACGGCAAAATATTCCAGATGCACCGCTTCCTGAGGGTATCCGCCGGCGCTGGCGGCCTCGGTCACGGCCGCCATATAGGCCTCGGGGCCGCAGGTATAGACATGCGATCCTTCCTGATATTTCAAGAGCTTGCCAAGGTCGGCCCGGCTGCCCTCGTCCGAGATGTGCAGCACTACCCGGTCGGCCCAGGCGACCCTCGCCAGGTCATCCAGAAACGGCGCCCGCGCCCGGCTGGGGGCCGACAGGTGCAGGGTGAAATCGCGGCCCAGCGCATGCAGCCGGTGCGCCATGGCGATCATCGGCGTCACCCCGATCCCGCCGCCGAAAAGCAGGCTGCGGCTGGCATCCTCGACCAGCGGGAAGTGGTTGCGCGGATGCGAGATGAAGACCCGCCGGCCTTCGGTAAAGATCCGGTGCAGAAGCTTCGAGCCGCCGCGCCCCCGATCCTCGCGCTTGACGGCGATCTGATAGCGGTGGCGCTCGGCCGGGTCGCCCGACAGGGAAAACTGGCGGAAAAATTCCGGCGCCACCACCACGTCGATATGGGCGCCGGCGGTGAAGGCGGGCAGGGGGGCGCCGTCGGGCAGGGCAAACTCGTACTTGGTCACGTCCTCGGTCATCTTCTCGACCCTGGCGATCACCACCGACAGCACCGGCGCCTCGGCCCGGTCGGCGGTATAGACATGCTCGGGCGGCAGGCCGGCGGCGCGGCGGGCCTTGTGCTCCTCGGCCGGGATCATCGCCTCATAGGCGGCAATGCCGGCCTCGCGGTCGGCGGGAAAGGGCCAGGGCCAGGGCGGCGGCGCCAGATTGGCAGGATACACCGCAAGGGTCTGATCCTCGTGGCGCAGGTCCAGCCCCTTGGACAGGCCGCGCCGGTTCACCGGATGGGCGGGCGGCGCATAGGGGCCGTCATCGACCATCTCCAGATCCCACCACCAGGTCTTGACCGGGTTGATCTGGCCGTGATCCAGCCAGTCGTCCAGCCGGGCCAGGGGGCGGGCGGCGCCGGGCAGATGGCTGGCCAGCCAGCGAAACGGCGCCTCGGCAAACAGGCCCTCGAGGTTCCAGGGGCAGGTCTTCATGCAGCGCCCGCACATGGCGCCGCCGTCCTGGCTGACCCGGTAGGTGACGCATTTCTGGCTGTCGGATTTCCAGATCTCGTAGCCATTGAACATCAGCTTGGGCCCGGCGGTGATCGCCCCCGAGGGACATTCGCGGGCGCATTTGTTGCAGGCCTCGCAAAACCGCTGCAGGCCGAAATCTATCGGCTTGTCATGGCGGATCGGCATGGTGGTGGTGACCACGCCGGATTTGAGCCGCGGGCCCAGGAACGGGTTGAGGATCACCTCGCCGATCCGGCTCACCTCGCCCA
>CAZPDV010000394.1:0-1781 GCA_964585355.1 uncultured Aliiroseovarius sp. | reverse complement strand
CCCTGCATCTCGATCAAGCGGCTGGCCGTGCGCTCGAACTCGAAGGCGCCATCCCCCTCCACATATAACAGATGCGGCGGCGCGTCGGCCGAGGCGATCAACCGCACACGCGCCTCGTAAAGCGCATCAATCAGGGTCACGAACCGCTTGGCCTCATTGAAATTGGACCGGCCAAGCCGGGGGATCGCATCCAGCATCAGCACCCGCACCCGGCTGGCAATGGCCAGGTAATCCGCCGGCCCCAGCGCCTTGCCGCACAAGTCGTGAAACCCGGCCCGCGCCACCCCGTTGCGCGCTCTGGGCAGCACCACCTCGCGCCCCTTGACCTCCAGCACCAGCGGCGCGCCGCGCCCGCCGGCCAACCGCTGCCAAAGCGCATCCATCCGCGCCCGGGCGGCGGCATCGGCCGGGGTAAAATACACGGCTTCACCCGCCAGCCGCCCCTGTCGATAATCGTTCGGGCCGATCAGTTCATGGACCACCAGGTGTTCTTTCAGAAAGGCGATGAAGGGCAGGAAGAGCTGTCGGTTGAGCCCGTCCTTGTAGAGGTCGTCCGGGGCCCGGTTCGAGGTGGTGACGATCACCACCCCCGCCGCGACCAGCTTCTCGAACAACCGCCCGACCACCATGGCATCGGCAATATCGGTGATCTGCATCTCATCCAGTGCCAGAAGCCGCAGCCCTTCCCCAAGGCGCGCCGCCACCGGCGCAATCGCGTCCTGCGCCCCCGCCTCGCGCGCCGCAGCCAGCCCGGCCTGCACCTCCTGCATGAAGGCGTGAAAATGCACCCGGCGCTTCTCACGGATATCCAGATGCTCGATGAACAGATCCATCAGCATCGACTTGCCGCGCCCGACCCCGCCCCACAGATACAGCCCCTGCGGCACCTCTTCCGGCCGGTGAAACAACCCGCCCAGAATGCCCCTGCGCCGCGCCGGGGCCCGCTCCAGATGCGCCCTTATGTCCTGCAACATCGGCAAGACCGCCTCCTGCGCCGGGTCCGCCTGCAAGGCGCCCGCCGCCACCCGGTTCGCGTAAATTTCGCTCAAAGTCTCAGCCAACACACATCTTCTTCTGTTTGGAAATATCCCGGGGGTCCGGGGGCTGGCCCCCGGCGCGGCCTTTCATACCGGCAGGGCGGTGGTCTTGAACACCGTGCGCAGGGCGAAGCTCGACTGCATCCCCTGCACCCCCGGCAGGCGCGCCAGATATTGCCGGTGTATCCGGGCGAAATCCTCGGTATCTTGCGCCACCACCTTGAGCAGATAATCCGCCGAGCCCGCCATCAGGTGACATTCCAGCACATCCGGCACCAGGGCCACTTGCCGCTCGAACGCTTCCAGCACCTCGTCGGCCTGCCCGGACAGGGTGATTTCCACGAAAACCGTGGTCGGACAGCCCAGCTTGCGCGCATCCAGCAGCGCCACATAGTCGCGAATGACCCCCTCGGCCTCAAGCCGCTGCACCCGCCGGTGACAGGCCGAGGGCGACAGGTTCACCTTGTCGGAAAGCTCGGCATTCGAGATCCTGCCGGCCTTTTGCAGCACTTGCAGGATTCGACGGTCTATCGTGTCCAGTTCCATTTTTTCGCAGATTCCTTGCTTGAAAATGCCTGTTGGCGCTGATTTTCCCCGCCTTGATACAAGTTCGCGCCGCATTTTTCAAAGCAATTGCGCCACCGCCTGCGTAAAAGGGTCGCAGCGTCATTTGGGAGGAAACCATGCTTATCGGATGCC
This sequence comes from uncultured Aliiroseovarius sp., assembly GCA_964585355.1. Classification (GTDB taxonomy): domain Bacteria; phylum Pseudomonadota; class Alphaproteobacteria; order Rhodobacterales; family Rhodobacteraceae; genus JAAEUB01. The sequence continues at coordinate 45 of CAZPDV010000394.1, read as the reverse complement.
CGAAAGAGATAAAACCGCAGGAATACCGCGTCGGCCTGACGCCGA
>CAZPDV010000393.1:0-1785 GCA_964585355.1 uncultured Aliiroseovarius sp. | reverse complement strand
CACCGGTGCCCCGTGAAATGCCCTCGGTGGCATAGACGAACTCGCCGGTGCCCGGGATCAGGGTGACGGCACGGATCATGCCCTCGGCGGTGTCGGGCGCGATAACGGGGCGGAAGACCTCGAAGGACAGCTGCGGGATACGATTGCCGAACTGCTCCAGCAGCAATTCCTCGAACATCACATAGGCGGTGCCGCGATAGGCGGGCGCGTTGCCGATGCCCATCTTCGCCTCGATGAACGAGTCCGGTTGCTGGGTCTCGTCTCCCTTGTAGAGCCGCCATGTCACGTTTGAGAGATCGAGAGGCTTGCCATCGGCCCAGATGCGCCCGATGCCGGAGATCGGCCCTTCGCAAAGGGCGACGGCGAATGACGCGGTATAGAGGTATGTCGTGGTGGTCACCTTCGGGCCGCCACCCTTGCCTCCGCCCTGGGTGGCTGTGCTGATGGTTTCGGTGAAATCCGTCGCCCAGATGATATTGCCGCCGATCCGCATGCGGCCATAAATGCGCGGGATCACTGCCCCTTCTGTGGAGGTGGTCAGGGTCAGGTTTTCCAGACGCTGGCCCTCGATGCGCTGCCCGGGGGCGAGCGACGAGACGATCCAGCTGTCGATCATCGAGCCTGCAAACGAGCCGATCGCACCACCGATGGTGACCGCAGACACGCCGAGAACGGCCCCGCCGATGCTGCCACCGATCGCGGCACCTGCAGAGGCCAGAAGAATGGAAGCCATGTCAGGTCTTTCGTTTGACGGGGTCGGGAAAGCGGAACGCATAGGCCACCCGGCGCTGCCAGGCTGGCGTCAGATGTTCCTCAATCACACCGGTGCGCTCGTAGGCGTGGACAAAGCACCCCCGCCCCGAACGGATACCGCAGTGTTTGGCGACGGCCCGCGCGCGCATGCGGAACAGGATGACGTCGCCAGTGCGGGAATCGGCAACATCCAACTCGATCATCGCCGCGCGGGCAGCCTCGGCCAAAACCTCGACGGGGCCGGTTTCTCCCCAGTCGCGGGAATAGGGCGGCACGGGCATCGGCTCGGGGCCAACAAACTCCCGCCAAACCCCGCGCAGCAGGCCGAGGCAGTCGCACCCGACACCGCGCACCGAGGCCTGATCATGATAGGGCGTGCCGATCCAGCGTCGGGTGGCTTTGACGATCCGTGCTGGTGCGGTTTGACTACGGCTCACAGCACCGATCCCGAATTGGCATCGCCCTTGGAGGCATAGCGAATAATGGTGTCCTGACCCGGGATATGCGGGAAGCCACGGAAATTGACCGCATTGGCGAACTTCGCCTGACAGGTCTCAAACCGTTTGTCGCACCCCGCAAAAATGTCGAAAGTGTCATTTACCGCAATCGGTCGGATTGAAGCTTCAAGCAGGGTGATCTTCACATCCGGGCCGACGATTGCATGGCTCAGCACCTCTGCCTTTCGCCCTGCATTGGCACCGGAGAGCCATTCCAAGGTGCCCAGCGCGAACCAACCGTCCGAGAAACCGGCAATGCCTGAAGTTGTGAAGGCCCGGTCGCCCGACAATGTCACCACCGCGCCCGTGCCCTTGTTGACGAGGCCGTTCAGGTTCACGCCACAGCGGGCATCGCCCAGCGCCGCGTCACAACTCGCCTGAAACGTCCGCCCGATAGTTTGTCCCAGCACATGCGCCAGCGAGCGCATCTCGGCCACGAAATGCAGCCGCCCGCGCCGGACCTGACCGATGGCCCCGCGCCGCAGCAGGGCACGGCTGGTGGTGTCGGCCCAGTTGACGCGCCAGATTTCCACGG
>CAZPDV010000392.1:0-1785 GCA_964585355.1 uncultured Aliiroseovarius sp. | reverse complement strand
GTCAGCACCCGGCCATCTTCGCTCTGGCGAATGACCATGGTGGCCTTCTTGCCGCAATGGCAGATGGTGCGGGCTTCGCGCATTTCGTCGGCCAGCGCCAGCAGCCGGGCCGAGCCGGCAAACAGGTTGCCCTGAAAATCCACCCGGAGCCCGTAGCACATGATCGGCACGCCCAGGTCATCCACCGCGCAGGCCAGTTGCCAGACCTGATCAGGCTCCAGAAACTGCGCTTCGTCGATAAAGACGCAGGCGCAGGGGCCGGCCGCCAGCCGGGCTTCGATCTTGGCAAACAGGTCTTCGCCCGGCTCGAAGGTATCGGCCTTCTTGCCGATGCCGATGCGGCTGGCAATGCGGCCCTTGCCGGCCCGGTTGTCGAAACGCGCGGTCAGCAGGTAGGTCTGCATGCCGCGTTCGTGGTAATTATGCGCCGCCTGCAACAGCAGGGTCGATTTGCCGGCATTCATCGTCGAATAATGGAAATAGAGCTTGGCCATGGCCTGACCTAGCGCAGCCGGGCGGGGCGGATCAAGCCGCGTTGTCGCCGCAACGCGCTGGGGGCAGTGGCCGGCAGAACACACGCGGGTCCTGGGCTTGCGCCCGGGGATGGAAAAGACCCTGATATACGCACCGGCTCACTGCGCTACATCATCCTGGAACACATTGGATGACCCCCACCGCACCCAGGGCTTGCGCCCTGGCTACTCGTCAAAACCACGTTCCGGCAACCGTGCCGGAGGTTGCGCAAGTGAACCATTCCCAATATGGAAAGGTAATGGGAAAAGGGGGCGGGAATTCCCCCTCTGTCGGGTGTAAATGGTAGGGGTGCGCATGGGAGCGGTTGAAAGATACCTGAAAAAACATACCGAGGCGTTGGTCAAGGATGTGGGGCTGGAGGCGGCCTGCAAGCTGACCGGCAAGTCCAAGGCGACGCTGGGGCGGTATTATTCGGACAGTGAGGAGCATGCGGACCGTTTCATGCCCATCGACGCGGTGGCGGCGCTGGAGGAGGCGGCGCGCTATCCGCATGTGACTTCGGCGCTGGCCGAACTCAAGGGCATCACCCTGTCGCATGACAGCGCCAAGCGCAACCGGCAGGACGGGGCGATTTCAAGCGATGTGATCGAGCTCAGCCAGCGCTTTGCCATGCTGATGGCAGAATATCACCAGTCCATCGAGGATGGCATCATCACCGTGAACGAGGCCAAGCGACTGTTGCGCGAAACCCTGGCCATTCAGCATGTGTTGCTGGACATGAAGCTGCATCTGGAGGACGAGACCGCTTCCTGAGAAGGGGCGGGGCGGGTCAGGCCAGCAGGTCTGCAAGCACCACGATCCAGGCCACGCCTGCGGCAATGGCCGTGACCGCCACCGTGGCCGAGGCCAGGTCCTTGGCCTGGCGGGCAAGCTCGTTTTCGTCCTTCGAGATCAGGTCAACCGCCCGCTCGATGGCGGTGTTCATCAGTTCGGCCGCCAGAACCAGCACCCCCAGCGCCAGGATCAGCGCGCGCTCTCCGGTGCCCAGGGGCAGCAGCAGCGCCGCCGCCGCCGAAATGGCGTTGGCCCAGAGCCATTGCCGCAGGGAGGCCTCGTTGCGCCAGGCCTCGAGCCACCCCGCCCAGGACCATCGGGCCCGGTAGAACAGCCGCTTCAGGGCACGCCTCAGCATGGCCGGGCCTGCGCCGGCACGTCGGCCGGGGCCAGCCGGCCGGAGGGGAAACCCGCAAATTTCCGCAGCGTGGTCATGGCGCAAGTATAGGGGGCGCAAGGGCGGGGTCAAAGGGTTTG
>CAZPDV010000391.1:0-1793 GCA_964585355.1 uncultured Aliiroseovarius sp. | reverse complement strand
TCCGGCGGGAGTATTTGGCGAAAGGTGAAGCCAGGCGGTTGCCTTGGCGATGCGGTGCGTGCATTGTTGGCGGATGCAGCCATTTCGTCTTGTGCCCGGTGATGATCCGCAGCCTGTGCTTGAGTTGATACGGGAGGCATTTGCAGCCATGGCGGGGCGGATTGACCCGCCCAGTTCGGCCGGGCGGCTGGACACGGCGGCGATCGAGCGGCAGGCGCGGATGGGCGAGGTCTGGGTGATCGGGGGGCCGCCGGTTGCCTGTATTTTTTTGACGCCGGAAGATGACGCGCTGTATCTGGGCAAGTTGGCGGTGCGGCCGGGATGCCGGGGCCGTGGGCATGGGCTGCGTCTGTTGCAGCTGGCCGCGTGCCGCGCCCGGGCGCTGGGGCTGACGCGGCTGAGGCTCAAGGTGCGCATCGAGTTGGTGGAAAACCACGCGTTTTTCCGGCGCGCGGGGTTTGTGCAGGTGGGGGAGGCGACGCATCCCGGCCATGATCGGACCACCACGCTGATCTTTGCCCGGGAACTGGTCGCGTGACGGGTGGCAGGAGGGCAGCCGGATGAACCCGCGCCGTCTGGCTGATGCGCCCGAGGCGGTGTTGCGCGCCGAGCTTGAGCGCATCGTGCGGGCCACGCCGTTTCTGATCGACACGCTTTCGATCGCCCGCAAGATGGAATTGCCCGATTGCTGGCTGGTGTCCGGGGCGATTTACAACCGGGTCTGGAACGCGCTGACCGGGCGGCCGGCAAGGTATGGGATCAAGGATATCGACCTGTTCTATTTCGATCCGGATACGTCGTGGGAGGCAGAGGATGCCCAGATCCGGCGGGCGGCCGGGCTGTTCCCTCGCGACCCGCCGGTGGAACTGCGCAACCAGGCGCGGGTGCATCTGTGGTACGAGGCGCATTTCGGTCAGCCCTGCGCGCCGTTGGGATCGGTGCGCGAGGCGATCGGCCGGTTCGCGTGCAGGACTCATGCGGTCGGTTTGCGGCTTGGCGCCGATGACCGGCTGGAGATGTACGCGCCGTTCGGCCTTGGCGACATTTTCGCGCTGCGGGTGGTGCCCAACACGGTGATGGACAATCGCGCCACCCACGCGGCCAAGGCGAAGCGGCAAAAGGCGCTTTGGCCGGAGCTTGAGGTTGTTTCCTGGCCCTAACAGTCCAGGCGCGCCTTGATCAGGGCCACGTCGCCGGCGAGCGAGCCCTTGCGGATCTGGCAGCCGGTGGCCTGGATGATCGCCTGTTCGGCCCTGGCCAGGATTTCGGCGCCATCGGGCAGGTATTCGACCGAGACGCGGTAGGCCTCGGCCCGGTCGTTGCGCCAATGCACGCTGAAGCGGCTGCCGCCGATCGTGACCTGGGTCTTTTGCGCGCCCATGAGCCCGACCGAGGGGCTGTCGCAACCGGCAAGGGCCAGGGCGGCGGTCAACAGCAGCATGGGAGCGGTGCGGGGCATGTTCGATCCTTTCACGGCAAGGCTAGCGCAACGTGGTTAACAATTGGTTACCATGGCGGGGCTTGCGCTGCCTGCGCGCTGGGCGCAAACTGCTCCGGCGAAACAGGCCGCGCCGCGACCGGGGCGGGCAGCAAGGGAGAGCACGGTGACACAGGACAATGACCGCCACGCCATGAAGATGGCCAAGAAAAAGGCCGCGCGCGACAAGATCATGGCCACCAAGACCGGGGAGAAGGGGCTGATCATCGTTCATACCGGCAAGGGCAAGGGCAAGAGCTCGGCCGGGTTCGGGATGATCTTTCGCGCCATCGCGCACGGGATGCCGGCAGCGGTG
>CAZPDV010000390.1:0-1801 GCA_964585355.1 uncultured Aliiroseovarius sp. | reverse complement strand
CGGGTCGCGCATCGGGTCGGCAAGCGCCCGCGCGCCGGTGGCGGCGGCAAAGACCAGGTCGCCGTCATAGGGCGTGTGGCTGGGATAGATCGCCCGCGCCATGCCATCATGGGCCGCCACCGCCATGCGCGTGGCCTGGGCCTGGGTCAGGGCCGCATCGGTGGCCACGATCGCAATCGTGGTGGCCGCGCGCGCGCTCAGCTTGGTGGCCGGCATCCTGCCGGGCTCAAACCCCGCGCCCGGCCCGCGCCCGCCAAACTCGGCGCCAAATTCCCACGGCGCCGCCCAGAAATGCCCGTCGCCGGTGGTCGCCCCGCCCACCGCATTGACCGCCACCAGCGCGCCCACCGTATGGCCGCTCTCCAGCACCAGCGAGGCCGAGCCCAGCCCGCCCTTGAGATCCGCCAGCGTCGCCCCGGTCCCGGCCCCGACGCTGCCCAACGCAAAATCCGCGCCCGCCGCCGCCAGCGCTTCGCGCCCCAGCCGCTTGTAAGGGTTCTCGCCCCAATCCTTGTCGCCGCCATTGATCAGGTCGAACAGGATCGCGCCGGGCACGATCGGCACCCGCTGGCCCTCGACCTCAAAGCCGCGCCCGGCCGCGCGCAGGGCATCCGCCACCCCCGAAGCCGCGTCCAGCCCGAAGGCCGAGCCCCCCGCCAGCACCAGCGCATCCACCTCCTGCACCAGCTTGTCGGGCGCCAGCAACGCCGCCTCGCGGGTGCCCGGCGCCCCCCCCATGATATGCAGACCCGCCACGAACGGCGCCGCCCCGGTCAGCACCGTCACCCCGGTCTTGACCCGCGCATCGGCGGCATTTCCCACCACCAGCCCTTCCACATCGGTAATCAGATTGCGCTTTCCCGGTCGCATCGCCACCCCTTTCATCTTTCCGAAAATACTCCACGGGGGTCCGGGGGTGTGAAACCCCCGGCAAGACTGCGGGGCCGGGGGTGTGACCCCCCCGGCCGGCGTCAGATACAGCGCCCGCCATCCACCTCCATGACCACGCCGGTCACCATGCTGGCCTCGTCCGAGCACAGAAACGCCGCCGCATTGCCCATGTCCTCGGGGGTGGAAAACCGCCCCAGCGGGATCGTCGCCAGGAACTTCGCCCGGATCTCGGGCGTGTCCTCGCCCATGAAACTCTTGAGCAACGGCGTCTCGCCCGCCACCGGCGCAATCGCGTTGACCCGCACGCCGGCCGGGGCCAGCTCCACCGCCATGGTTTTGGTCGCGGTGATCATCCAGCCCTTCGAGGCATTGTACCAGTTCAGCCGCGGCCGGGGCGACAGGCCCGCGGTCGAGGCCACGTTCAGAATGGCCCCCGATCCCGCCGCCTTCATCCCGGGCACAAAGGCGCGCGCGGTCAGATAGACCGATTTCACGTTCACCGCCAGCACCCGGTCGAAATCCTCCTCGCTCACCTCCTCCATCGGGGCGGGCAGATGGGTGATGCCGGCATTGTTGACCAGGATATCCAGCGGCGCCTCGGCCAGCACCTGCCCGGCCATCGCCGCCACCGAGGCGCCATCGGCCACATCCACCTCAAGCGCCACGCCGTCCACCGCCCGGGCCACGTCGCGCGCCGCCGCCGCATTGATGTCGGCCACGAAAACCCGCGCGCCTTCGGCCGCAAACTTGCGCACGATCCCCGCGCCAAAGCCCGATCCCCCGCCGGTGACCAGGGCCGTCTTGCCTTTCAGTCGCATCAAATCCTCCTTTGCTCCGGCGGCACTCTGGGCCTATTTCCGACCGGGTTCAAGCACCCATTCGACCCGCTCCAGCCCGCCAAACCGGGCAA
>CAZPDV010000389.1:0-1809 GCA_964585355.1 uncultured Aliiroseovarius sp. | reverse complement strand
GGGCGATATAATGATGCTCGGGCGGCTCTGTGACGGGTTCGATCGGGGCGGGCATGCGGGCTCCTTCAGCTTTCCTGGGCCGGGACTTTACCCGGCTGTGAAGCCCCAACATGCGGCAAAATCACCACCATGTCGCCCTTTTTCCTCTGCTGCGGGCCCGGCCCGCGCCTTCTCCACATCAGAAGATCAGGTTGAACAGGAAGCCCACCGCCAGGATGCCGCTTCCTACCACCGCGATGAACACCGCGATCAGCCGCGCGGTCAGCACCTTGCGCAGGATCAGCATTTCCGGCAGGGACAGGGCGATCACGCTCATCATGAAGGCCAGCACCGTGCCCAGCGCCGCGCCCTTGTCCAGAAGCGCCTCGACAATCGGGATCACGCCGGCGGCATTGGTGTACATCGGGATGCCCATGATCACCGCCACCGGCACCGACCACCACGCGCCCGATCCCATGATCCTGACCATGGCGCCCTCGGGCACATAGCCGTGGATGATCGCCCCCAGGGTGATGCCGACGATGATCCAGATCCAGACCTTGCCGACGATATCCTTCACGCTTTCGATCCCGTCGCGATAGCGGTCGATCATGGTCGGGTTTTCCTCGGGCAGCGGCACCGCGGCGCCAGAGTGAATGTCGCGCACCCAGTCCTGCAGCCAGCCCTCAAGATGCAGCCGGCCGATCACCCAGCCGGCGACAATGGCAATGCCCAGGCCAAAGACCAGATAGGTCACCGCCACCTGCCAGCCCACCAGCCCCCACAGCAGCACCAGCGCCACTTCGTTGACCATGGGGGCAGCGATCAGAAAGCTGAAGGTGACGCCAAGCGGCACCCCGGCCGAGACGAAACCGATGAACAGGGGCACCGCCGAGCACGAACAGAACGGCGTGAAAATGCCCAGGGTGGCGCTCATCACATTGCCCACCCCCTCGCGCTTGCCCGACAACAGGGCGCGGGTCTTTTCCGGGCTGAAATAGCTGCGCACCACGCCCATGACAAAGACGATCAGGGTCAGCAGCATGATCACCTTGGGCGCGTCATAGAGGAAAAACGCCACCGCCTCGCCGGTATGGCTGTTGCGCGCAACCGGCAACAGGCCGGTCAGCCACTCGGAAAAGCCGGGAAGCTGCCTGTAGATGACAAACCAGAGCGCGACAAAAGCCACGACACCGGCATGCCAGCGCCAGGTGCCGCCCTGTCGGACCGGGGCGGAGGCGGCCCCGCCGCAACATTGGGTGGTCTCGGCGCTCATGCGGCATTCCTTTCGTTTTCCTGCTCTTCGATGGCGGCGGCCATGACCGCGGCAACAACGGCGCGAATATCCGCCGGCAGATCCGGGTTGAGCCGATAGCGCACCCACTGCCGGTCGCGCCGATCCACGATCAGCCCGGCCGCCTTCAGCGTGGCCATATGGCGCGACATGCGGCTCTGGCTGGCGCCCAGGCGCTCCATCAGCTCGCAAACGCAATGCTCGCCGCCGTCGCCGCCCTGCCCCCACAGGATGCGCATCGCCCCCAGGCGGGTCGGCTCGGCCAGGGCGGCAAGGGTCCTGTTCAACATCGAATCTGGCATTGAATTATTCTCCTGTGCGCATATGCGCTATTCCGCATACGCCGTAAAATCCCGGCGCGCAAGCCTGAAATATCCCTGCATGATACATGCCGGCGCAAAGCACGCCGCGCGACAGCAGGCACTGCCCCAAACCCCTCATTCGTATCAGAATATGCGGTGCAGCGACGCCGGACCCGCGCCTCAGCTTTCGTGAAACAGGTCGCGGGTAAACACCTTGTCGGCCACGTCTTCAAG
>CAZPDV010000388.1:0-1818 GCA_964585355.1 uncultured Aliiroseovarius sp. | reverse complement strand
GCGCTGGCGGAAAATGACCGAAACCGGGGGCGCAAGGTAAATGAGGACAGGCCCTGGCGCACGGGGGTTAAGGCCGGGCAAAGGCGGCGTGCGGTGGGTTTTGGGCAGGTCACCACGCTGCAGGCGCGCTCACGCCGGCATGGTCGCCCGCATCGAGGGCCGTTCGGAAAACACCGCGAACCAGTCGTCCAGCGCGCCGCGCCCCTCGCGCCAGTTGCGCCCGTCATGGCGAAAATCGAGATATCCCAGCGCGCAGCCCACCGAAATCTGACCCATGTCCAGCGGCCCGGCCAGGTGGCTCATCCAGCGTGCGTTCAGGGCATCGAGCGCGCCGGCGATCTTGCCCCATTGCGCTTCGAGCCAGCCGTGATCCTGCTTGTCCTCGGGCCGGCAGCGCCCCTCATAGACCATGAGCACGCCGGCATCCATGATCGCGTCGCCGGTGGCCTCCAGGGTCAGGGTCTCCCACAGCCGGGCCTCGGGATAGAGCCCGGCGCCGGCGCGCGCATCCAGGTAGCGGGTGATGACGCGGCTGTCATAGAGCGCCGGACCATCGTCGCGGATCAGCGCCGGGATCTTGGCCAGCGGGTTGACCGAACGCACTTCCGGCGAGGGGTCGGTGGGGCTGGTGGCGACGCGGACCAGCTCCACATCGTCGCTCTGGCCGCTTTCGTGCAGCATCACCCGCACCTTGCGCACGAAGGGCGAGGCCGGGGCCGAGATCAGGCGCAGGGGCATGTCAGTCCACCTTGCGGATGCGAAAGCGGCTGATCGAGGCGAAGTCGATTTCGACCCCCGGCCGGTCGGGACCGAGCCGGAACACCCGGCGAAAGCGGGTGGTGGCGCTGGCCTGGCCGGGCTCGCGGCGCAGGGTGGCGCCTTCGCCGAGTTCATCGAGCGCATCTTCGGCGCGCTGGTCGCGCCGCCCGCGTTCGACCCTGGCGGTAAGGGCATAGGCGGCGACCGCGACGCTGCCATAGCGGAGCGCGAGGCCGGCAATCGGGGCAAGGGGTAGCGGCATGGTTTCCTCCCGGTTGTACCCCCTGAATGTAGGCGCCGGGCCGGCCCCTGTCCACTTTTGCCGCCGCTTGCCCGTGTTCGGGGGGCGCGGGTGGCGGGAAGGTGCCCGTGAAACCGGCCTGAACCAAAGTTGCAGATCCCCGGAAAACCCGCGCCTGTGACCTTCGGTTTATGGTTTCGGCCAGGCAAAGGGCCTAGCTGGTCTGCATGCCCCCTGCCGTCAATCGATTCGGAGAGATCCATGAAGGAACGTGAAATGCCCCCGACAAATGCCGCCGCCCGGCCGCGCCGCGCCGTGCCGGTATGGGATGGTTTCGTGCGGCTGTTCCACTGGTCGCTGGTGGGGGCGATCAGCATTGCCGCGGTGACCGGATTTCTGCTTGGCCCGTCCTGGATTCCGGTGCATGTGGTGGCCGCCAGCGTGGCCGCGCTGCTGGTGGTCGGGCGGATCATCTGGGGCTTTGCCGGCGGTCGCTTTGCCCGCTTCTCCGGCTTTGTTGCCGGGCCGCTGCGCCTCCTGGCCTATGCCCGCGACGTGCTGGCCGGGCGCGAGGCGCGGTATATCGGCCACAACCCGCTGGGCGGGGCGATGGTGGTGGCGCTGCTGGCGCTGGTGCTGGCCGCGGCGCTTACCGGCTGGGCCTTCCTCGGGGCCGGGGCCAAGCTGGGGCCGTTCGCCTTTTTCGTGCCCTTTGCCGACAGCTCCTGGCTGGCCGATACCCACAAGGCGGTGGCTTATGCCATCCTCGCGCTGGTAGCGCTGCATGTGTCCGGGGTGGTGTTTACCTCGCGGCGCGA
>CAZPDV010000387.1:0-1825 GCA_964585355.1 uncultured Aliiroseovarius sp. | reverse complement strand
ACTCGAACTCCATGATCACGTCATCCACCGCCAGGTTGTCGCCGGGGGCGGCGTTGATTTTTGCGATCACGCCCTTTCGCTCGGCCCGCAGGATGTTTTCCATCTTCATCGCCTCGACGGTGCACAGGGCCTGTCCCTCCTGCACCTCGTCGCCCTCGGCCACGTCCAGCTTCACGATCAGCCCCGGCATCGGGCAGAGCAGCAGGCGCGAAGTGTCGGGCGGCAGTTTTTCCGGCATCAGGCGGGCAAGCTCGGCCTGGCGCGGGGTGCGCACCACCGCCTTGAGGTCGGCCCCGCGGGTGCGGATGCGCAGGCCCGCCGGCACCTTGTTGACCTTGAGCACCAGGGCCTCGCCCGCCACCACCAGGCGCGCAAGCCGCTGGCCCGGCACCCAGTCCGAGGCCACCCGCAGCGTCTCGCCATCGGCGAACCGGATGGTCGAGCCCTCCGGGTCCGCATCCACCGTCACCGCAAATTCGGTGCCGCCCAGATCCACCACCCAATCGCTGCCCACCCGGCGCTCGTGGTTGTCCATGCGCCCGGAAATGCGCGCCCGCCTGATCTCGGCCACCCGGTGCATGGCCGCCACCGCCGCCGCCACCCGGCGCAGCTCCGGCTCGGGCAGGGACACGCCGGCAAAGCCCTCGGGGTATTCCTCGTCGATGAAGGCGGTGGTGAGGTCGCCCGCCACAAAGCGGGGGTGGTCCATCACCGCCGACAGGAACGGCAGGTTGTGGCCGATGCCCTCGACCTCGAAGCTGTCCAGCGCCTCGCGCATGGTTGCAAGCGCCGCCGCCCGGTCCGGCCCCCAGCTGCACAGCTTGGCGATCATCGGGTCGTAATACATCGAGATCTCGCCGCCCTCGTAAACCCCGGTATCGTTGCGCACCGCGTGGCTGGCATCGGCCACCTCTTCGGGCGGGCGATAGCGGCTGAGCCGCCCGATCGAGGGCAGGAAGTTGCGATAGGGGTCTTCGGCGTAAAGCCGGCTCTCGATCGCCCAGCCCTTGAGCGTCACGTCCTCCTGGGCAAGGCCCAGCTTCTCGCCCGCCGCCACCCGGATCATCTGTTCCACCAGGTCGATGCCGGTGATGAGCTCGGTCACCGGGTGCTCTACCTGCAACCGGGTGTTCATTTCCAGAAAATAGAAATTGCGCGCGCCATCGACGATGAATTCCACCGTGCCGGCGCTGGCATAATCCACCGCCTGGGCCAGCGCCACCGCCTGTTCCCCCATGGCCCGGCGGGTGGCCTCGTCCAGAAACGGGCTGGGCGCTTCCTCGATCACCTTCTGGTTCCTGCGCTGAATCGAACATTCCCGCTCGCCCAGATAGACCCCGTTGCCATGAGAATCGCACAAGACCTGTATTTCGATATGGCGCGGCTGGGTCACGAATTTCTCGATGAAAAGGCGGTCGTCGCCGAAACTCGCCGCCGCTTCGTTCTTCGAGGCCTGAAAGCCCTCGCGCGCCTCGTCATCATTCCAGGCGATGCGCATGCCCTTGCCGCCGCCGCCGGCCGAGGCCTTGAGCATCACCGGATAGCCGATCTCGCGGGCGATCTTCACCGCTTCGTCGGCATCCTCGATCAGGCCCATATGGCCCGGCACGGTCGAGACCCCGGCCTCGGCCGCCAGTTTCTTCGAGGTGATCTTGTCGCCCATCGCCTTGATCGCGCCCACCGGCGGGCCGATGAAGGCCACGCCCTCAGCCGCCAGCGCCTCGGCAAAGGCCGGGTTCTCGCTCAGAAACCCATAGCCGGGATGCACCGCCTGCGCGCCGGTCTGGCGCACCGCCTCCAGCACCTTGTCAATCACGATATAGGA
>CAZPDV010000386.1:0-1853 GCA_964585355.1 uncultured Aliiroseovarius sp. | reverse complement strand
GCATCCATGGCGCCGACGAAAACATCCTCAACTCCACCCGCTCGACCGATTTCATCACCCCCAAGTCGGAAATCAGCCGGGTGCTGCGCGACGCGGTGCTGGACCTGGCCGAGCAATACGAATTTGCCCGCCCGCTGGTAAATTCCGGGCGCCTGTCGGTGCCCTGCACCTATGACGGCTCACCGCTCAATACCTCCGATGCGCTGGATGGGCCCGAGCTCACCCGCCCCGGCGCGCCCTGCCCGGATGCGCCCCTGGGGCAGGGCTTCCTGCTCGACCGGCTGGGCAACAACTTTACGCTCCTCACCATTGACGCCGATGCGCCCGAGCAGATCGAAGAGGACGGGATCACCGTCACCCGCCTGGCGCTTTCCACCCGCGATGACACTTCCGGCGCGCTCAGGCGCCGCTACCTGGGCGATGCCCCGACTGCGGTCTATCTGATCCGCCCGGATCAGCACGTGGCCTACCGGCGCCCCGATTTCAACGAAGCCCTGATCCGCGCGGCCATCCGCCGCGCCACCGGCAAGGAGTGATCCCATGACCAAGCCTTCCCGCCAGACCGACCTGATCCTCACGCCGAACTTCGACAATGCCGATGATTTTTATGCCAGCCTGCTGGCCGCGCATGAGGGGCTCAGCAAGAAAGAAAGCGATGCCTTCAACGCCCGCCTGCTCTTGATCCTGGCCAACCATATCGGCGACAACGCCCTGCTTGACGCCGCCATCAAGGCAGCCCGGTCGCAAAACCGTTCGTAATCTGTTGCCCGGCCCTGCCGCTCTCGAAACGCCTGAAACGGCCTAAAAATAACTGCGCACCAACGCGCCTGAGACAAGGCTCCAGCCGTCTGCGACCACGAAAAAAGCCAATTTGAAGGGCATTGAGACAATTGCCGGCGGCACCATCATCATGCCCATGGACATGAGAACCGCCGCCACTACAAGGTCGATGATCAGAAACGGCAGAAAGATCAGGAAACCGATCTGGAAGGCGCGGGTGATTTCGCTGAGCATGAAGGCGGGGACCAGTACCGAAAGTGGTGCCTCCGCAGCAAGCTGCGTATTTGCGGCATCCGCGCGCAGGCTGGCGAGTTCGAGATACGTTTCAGGGTCAGTGCGATTGGCCATGAACCCTCGAAACGGTTGCAGGGCGGCATTGAAGGCAGGTTCGAGTTCCATGGAACCGTTCGAGAATGGCTCTCCTCCCTGGGTCCAGGCTTCGGTAAAAACCGGCTCCATGACGAAAAAGGTCAGAAACAGGGCAAGGCTGACAATCAGCATGTTGGGGGGCGATTGCTGCAGGCCGAGCGCTTGACGCAAGATTGCCAGAACGGTGACGATGAAGGGAAAGCTGGTCACCATGATGGCAAGGCCCGGAACCAGGCTGAGGACCGTGATGAGAACCAACAGCTGAATCGAACGGGTGGCAAGCGATCCGTTGTCACCCAGGGAAATCGAAATATCCTGTGCCATGGCAGGCCCGGCACTCAAGATGACCACAGCGCCGAGCAGGACGGCAGACAATGCCAGCCGCCGGACAAATGTAACCGGGAGCTGCATGTCAGAGGCCCGACTTGACGTCTGCAACCTCGGTCAGCCGAACAGCCAGCAGGCCATTGGGGTCGTCAGGCACTTCTTCCAGTTCGCCCCGCGCGATCAGCTTGTTGCCGATATAGAGCTCCACCGGATCATCCACCCGTTTGTCCAGCGGTAGCACGGCATTGCTTTTCAGTTGCAAGAGTTCGCGCACCAGAGGGCGGGCCTTGCCGACCGATATGGTGACTTCGATCGGCACTTCGGTAAACGGGTTCTGAATATCGCCGTCACTGGCGGAACTGTCATGCTCGTTCATT
>CAZPDV010000385.1:0-1856 GCA_964585355.1 uncultured Aliiroseovarius sp. | reverse complement strand
ACCGCGCGGTGGGCGAGGCCGGCGGGCGCGACCCCGGCGCCCCGCAATATTGCGACGCCTGTTTTTCGGGCGACTACCCGGTGGCGCCCTCGGACATGATCGAAAAGGGGTTTCGCATGGAGGCCGCCGAATGAACCGCCCGACCGACTGGACCATCCGCTTCAGCCACGCGATCTGCCGCCTGCCGGCCGAAAGCGCCGTGAACGGGCTGCGGGCCGAGGATACCGGCGCGCCGGATATCGCCGCCTTTCGCGCCGATCACGCGGCCTATGTGGCCGCCCTTCGCGCCACCGGCGCCACCGTCGAACTGCTCGATCCGGCCGAAGAATTTCCCGACAGCGTGTTTGTCGAGGACACCGCGCTGTGCCTGCCCGAAGGCGCGGTGATCCTCACCCCCGGCGCCGCCTCGCGCCAGGGCGAAGCGCCGCTGATGGCCCCGGTGCTTGCGCGCTATTATGGCGAGGTCACCCCCCTGCCCCGCGGCCATGTGGAGGGCGGCGACGTGCTGGCCACCGGGCGCGAGATCCTGGTCGGCCTGTCGGCCCGCACCGACCGCGAAGGCGCCGATGCGCTGGGCGAAATCGTGGCCCGCTGGGGGCACGCTCTGCGGGTGGTGGAAACCCCGCCCGAGGTGCTGCATTTCAAGACCGCCTGTTCGCTGCTTGCCCCGGAAACGGTGCTCTCCACCGCCGGCCTTGCCGCCAGCGGCTGCTTTGCCGGCCATGAGACCCTGCTGGTGCCCGAGGGCGAAGAGCCCGCCGCCAACGCGATCCGCTTCAACGATGTGGTGCTCCTGCCGGCCGGCTTCCCGCGCACCGCACGAATGCTGCGCGCCGCTGGCTATCAGGTGCAGGAGATCGGCAACGCCCAGGCGGCAAAGCTCGATGGCGGCATGTCGTGCCTGTCGCTGCGCCTTACCCCGCCGGGCTGAGCCGGCGCACCGCCACGCTTGACGCGCCCCGCGCTTTGGCGCAAACCCGCCCCATGAGCGATATTCACGAAAACACCGCCCTCATCACCGGCGCCTCGCGTGGCCTGGGCGCCGCCCTGGCGCTGGCGCTCGCCCCCAGCCACCACATCATCGCCGTGGCCCGGACCACCGGCGGGCTCGAAGAGCTGGACGACCGCATCCGCGCCGCCGGCGGCTCGGCCACCCTGGCGCCCATGGACATCACCAACAAGGACGCCATGGCCCAGCTCTGCCGCGCCATCCATGACCGCTGGGGCAAGCTTGACCTCTGGGCCCATACCGCAATCGAAGCGCCGCAGCTCACCCCCGCCCCGCATCTCGAGGAAAAGACCTGGGCCAAGGCGCTGGCCACCAATGTGGACGCGACCCAGCGGCTGATCACCTATGTCGCGCCGCTTCTGGGCGATGCCGGCACCGCGCTGTTTTTCGAAGACGACCATGCCGGCGAAAAATACTTCTCGGGCTACGGCGCCACCAAGGCCGCCCAGGTGGCCCTTGCCAAAAGCTGGCAGGCCGAAACCGTCCGCCTCGGCCCCAAGGTGCTGGTAGCCCGGCCGCGCCCGCTTGCCACCGCCATGCGCGCCCGCTTCTTTCCCGGCGAAGACCGCTCCGCCCTGGCGCCTCCGGCCGACGAAGCCCGCCGCCTCCTTGCCGAAGCTGGCCTGCTCCCGGCCTGACTTTCATCTTTCCGCAAATACTCCGGGGGTCCGGGGGTGGAACCCCCGGCCGGTAAGGGCTCACGCCTCCTCCAGCAGCCCCTTTTCCGCCGCCAGTTCCCGCATCCGCGCCTGCAACTTCTCAAAGGCGCGGACCTCGATCTGGCGGATCCGCTCACGCGACACGCCGTAAACCCCGGCCAGGTCTTCCAGCGTCTTGGGCTGGTCCT
>CAZPDV010000384.1:0-1859 GCA_964585355.1 uncultured Aliiroseovarius sp. | reverse complement strand
CTGTTCAGGAGCGGCCGACTCTGGGCGCTGGCAATCGTCAGCGCGCTTTATTACGTGCCGGTCAATGCCTATGCCGGGTTGTGGGGCAGCTCCGAGCTGAGCCATGACCGCGGCCTGGACCCGTCGCGGGCCGAGTTCGACGTGTCGCTGATCTTCTGGGGGCTGGCGCTTGGCAGCATCGTGGCCGGGCTCGTCTCGGACCGGCTGAGCCACCGCAAATGGGTGGTGGTGGCTGGCGCGGTGAGCTCGGCGCTCGCCTTTTTTGCCGCGCTCTGGCTGCCGGGGCTGGGGCCGCGGCAGGTTGCCGGGCTGATGTTCGTTGCCGGCTTTCTGGGCGGGCCGCAGGTGCTGACCTTTGCCATGGCCAAGGAGGGGCTGCCCAATGCGGTGGCCGGCACCGCCATGGCGGTGGTCAACATGGTTTCGATCGGCGGGGCGATGCTGTTTCAGCCGCTGGCGGGCTACCTGCTGGACCTGACCGGCGGGAATTACCACCTGGCCTTGATCCCGGTCTTTGCTGCCCCGCTGGTTGCCGGGATCATGACCATTTTCATCCGCGAATATCGCAGGCCCGAGCACCGCCTGCGCCCGGCAAGCCCCGGCGCCGGTGCCTGACGGGCTTGCGCCGGGCGGCGCGGTTGCCTAAAGCGGGGCCATGAGCCAGACCAGACATGACCGCCTTCTTGTCATAGATTTCGGAAGCCAGGTGACGCAGCTGATCGCGCGGCGCCTGCGCGAGCTGAACGTCTATTGCGAAATTCACCCGTTTCAGAAGGTGGACGACGCCTTTCTGACCGCCTTCGCCCCCAGGGCCATCGTCCTGTCCGGCGGACCGGCCAGCGTGCTTGACGCCGACAGCCCGCGCCCGCCCGAGGCGGTGTTCAGCCTTGGCGTGCCGGTGCTGGGCATCTGTTATGGCCAACAGGTGATGATGCAGATGCTGGGCGGCAAGGTCGAGCGCCACGGCGGCAATGCCGAGTTCGGCCGCGCCTGGGTCAGCCCCACCGAGCAGCGGCTCGACCTGCTCAATGGCTGGTTTCTGGACGGGCCCGAGCAGGTCTGGATGAGCCACGGCGACCATGTGGCGGCGCTTGCCCCCGGCTTTCAGGTCTATGGCACCTCGCCCGGCGCCCCCTTTGCCATCGTCGCCGACCCGACCCGGCATTTCTATGCGGTGCAGTTCCACCCCGAGGTCCACCATACCCCCAACGGCAAGACCCTTTATGAAAACTTCATCCGCCTGGCCGGCTTTACCGGCGACTGGACCATGGGCGCCTATCGTGACGAGGCGATCCGCGCCATCCGCGAACAGGTGGGCGACGGCCATGTGATCTGTGGCCTGTCGGGCGGGGTGGACAGTTCGGTCACCGCCATGCTGCTGCACGAGGCGATCGGCGATCAGCTGACCTGCGTTTTCGTGGATCACGGCCTGCTGCGCCAGGGCGAGGCCGAGGAAGTGGTCAGGATGTTTCGCGACAATTACAACATCCGGCTGATCGCGGCGGATGAGAGCGCGCTTTTCCTGGGCGCGCTGGACGGGCAGAGCGACCCGGAGACCAAGCGCAAGATCATCGGGCGGCTGTTCATCGACGTGTTTCAGAAATATGCCCGCGAGATCGAGGGCGCGGAATTTCTGGCCCAGGGCACGCTTTACCCGGATGTGATTGAATCGGTAAGCTTTTCCGGCGGTCCCTCGGTCACGATCAAGAGCCACCACAATGTCGGCGGCCTGCCCGAGAAGATGGGGCTGAAGCTGGTCGAGCCGCTGCGCGAGCTGTTCAAGGACGAGGTGCGCGCCCTGGGGCACGAGCTGGGCCTGCCGGCAAGCTTCATCGGCCGCCACCCCTTCCCCGGTCCGG
>CAZPDV010000383.1:0-1866 GCA_964585355.1 uncultured Aliiroseovarius sp. | reverse complement strand
GAAGCCCGGCAAAAACCTTTCCCGAAATGATGCAGCTTTGCCACAGTCCTGAATTGTGGCATATTTTTGCCGATCCGGGCCCCGACCGCGCGATTTGCCCGGCAAAAGGGAAAACGCTTGCCCGTATCAGGGCGCTTGGTTACTTAGGAGAGAGGACAAGAGCGGGGCTCGATCATGGCGATCAGACGATTTTTCGCGGTTTTTTTCCTGATCCTTGGGGCGGGCGCCCTGTCGGCCTGTTCGGGTACCGGGCCGCTTGGCAAGATCCGGGTGGGCAAGGATGCACAGACCCGGACACAGCAGGCCAACCCCAAGCGCGAGACCATCTGGGACCTGTTCACCAACGTGGACGACCCCAATACAACGGTCGAGGTCAACAAGTATCTCTGGAATGCCTCGCTTGACATTCTCAGGTTTCTGCCGGTCGAGGCCGCCGATCCGTTTTCGGGAATCATCGTGTTCGGCTATGGCACCCCGCCGGGTGGCGGCCGTGCCTACAAGGCCACCGTATATGTAAGTGACCCGTCGCTGGATGCGCGGGCGCTCAGGGTGGCGCTCTATACCCGCTCGGGCCCGGCCAGCGCCGAGGCGACCCGGGCAATCGAGGATGCGATCCTGACCCGGGCGCGGCAGTTGCGCATTGCCGACAGCAAGCTCTAGGGCCTGTCAATCGTAGCATTGGAATCGGTGGAATCGGTCGCGACACGAGCATGCATCCCTCCCCAAGGGTAGGCAAGCCAGGCCCTGCCCGGCGGGCGAAGGTCAATGCCAGGCACGAACCGGGGCCGGCAAGATCAGCACATGCCGGAACAGATCGGAAACCACATCCCCGACAGAACAGAGAGGCTCGCGCATGGCTGGGCAGCACTTTGCGGCTGGTCTGTTCGCCTGGCCCCGCCAGGCAGCGCCTGCCTGCCCCCCGGCAGGCGCTTTGGCGAGGCTGCGTTCGGGGCAATGCTTGGAGTTCATCGACCGTCCAACGCCCTGCACCGTTTCACAATCGCGCCAGCCCAGGCAGGCGCTGCCCTCTGTTATATGCCGCGCTGAATCGAATCCAACGCGACAGGCTCTAGACCTGCGCATCGCAGCACAATATCAAGGCGCCGGGTGATGAGCCCGGCGTTTTCATTTGAAGGACAGGACATATGGCGCGCTATACCCCCGCCGAGATCGAACCGAAGTGGCAGGCCGCGTGGGACAAGGCTCAGGTCTTTGTCGCCAGCCGCGATGCCGACCGGCCGAAATATTATGTGCTCGAGATGTTTCCCTACCCTTCGGGGCGGCTGCATATCGGGCATGTGCGCAACTATACCATGGGCGACGTGGTGGCGCGTTACAAGGCGGCGTCGGGGTTCAGCGTGCTGCATCCGATGGGCTGGGACGCCTTTGGCCTGCCGGCCGAAAACGCCGCCATCGCCACCGGCGTGCATCCGGCGGACCACACCTATGCCAATATCGCCGAGATGAAGCAGCAGATGAAGCCCATGGGCTGGTCGCTGGACTGGTCGCGCGAACTGGCCACCTGCGACCCGGAATATTACGGTCAACAGCAGAGCCTGTTTCTGGATTTCATGGAAAAGGGGCTGGTTTACCGCAAGAATGCGGTGGTGAACTGGGACCCGGTCGATCACACAGTGCTGGCCAACGAGCAGGTGATCGACGGCTGCGGCTGGCGCTCGGGCGCGCCGGTCGAGCGGCGCGAACTGACCCAGTGGTTTTTCCGAATCAGCGATTTTGCCGAGGACCTGCTGGAGGCGCTGGACGGGCTTGAAAACTGGCCCGAAAAGGTGCGGCTGATGCAGGCCAACTGGATCGGCAAGAGCCAGGGGCTGGAATTCAGCTGGGCGCTGACCGAGGAAACCGCCG
>CAZPDV010000382.1:0-1868 GCA_964585355.1 uncultured Aliiroseovarius sp. | reverse complement strand
TGAAATCAGCCGTTGAAAATGGCCAGCAGGACCAGGAAGATCGCCACGGCGATGGTGAAGCGGGTGGCGAACTTGATGAAAAACTCGAAGGTCTTTTCGTGCTCGCGGACGCTCATGCTGCCGTGATCATGCTCGGTCATCTGTTTGGTCATCGGTTTCTCCCCTGTGTGTCTCGCGTTTTCCTGCCATAGCCGATTTGCGCGCCCCTGTCACGACCCCGCTTTCGGGCTTTGAGCCGAGGGGGCAGGGGCACCTCATGCCCGCTCGGCCAGACGGGCCTCAAGCACATCGAACGGCACGCCGGGTTCGTCCTTGGCGTCGCGGATCACCAGCGAGGTCTTGACGCTGGCCACGTTGTCGGCGGCGGTCAGCTCCTCGGTCAGGAATTTCTGAAAGCTCGACAGGTCCGGCGCCACGCATTTCAGGATGAAATCGACCTCGCCATTGAGCATGTGACACTCGCGCACCAGCGGCCAGTTCCGGCAGGCGTCCTCGAACGCGGAAAGGTCCGCCTCCGCCTGGGAGGTCAGCCCGACCATGGCAAAGACCTGCACTTCGAAACCCAGCGCGCGGGCATCCACATCCGCATGATAGCCGCGAATCAGCCCGGCTTCCTCCAGGGTGCGCACCCGGCGCAGGCAGGGGGGGGCGGAAATGCCGACACGGCGGGCCAGTTCCACATTGGTCATGCGCCCGTCCGCCTGCAGCTCGGCCAGGATCATGCGGTCAATTTCGTCGAGTTTGCTGGCAGGCATGGGGGATCCTTCTGGAATTTGGTGAAACTTACGCCGCCCGGCGCGGATGCGCAATATTGTTTCGTCAAACCGCGCATATCTTTCCCGCGCGCTGGGCGGGGGCCGGCTCTGGCGCATCTCGTCGCAGGCCTTTCCCAAAGCCGCCGGGCCGCCTATATCGGTGCCAAGCAACATTTTCAGGGGATGACCCATGTCAGATACACGTCACACCAAAGTACTCATCATCGGGTCGGGGCCTGCGGGCTATACGGCCGGCATCTATGCCAGCCGCGCCATGCTGGCGCCGATCCTGGTTCAGGGCATGGAGCCCGGCGGCCAGCTGACCACCACCACCGAGGTCGAGAATTACCCCGGCTTTACCGAGGTTCAGGGCCCCGAGCTGATGATCCTGATGCAGGAACATGCCAAGGCCATGGGCACCGAGATCATCCAGGACATCATCACCGATCTGGACCTGTCCAGCCGCCCCTTTACCGCCAGGGGCGACAGCGGCACCGTTTATACCGCCGATGCGGTCATCCTGGCCACCGGCGCCCGCGCCAAGTGGCTGGGCCTGCCCAGCGAGGAGAAGTTCAAGGGCTTTGGCGTCTCGGCCTGTGCCACCTGTGACGGCTTCTTTTACCGGGGGCAGGAGATCGTCGTGGTCGGCGGCGGCAACACCGCGGTCGAGGAGGCGCTGTTTCTTACCAACTTTGCCACCAGGGTGACGCTGATCCACCGCCGCGATGAACTGCGGGCCGAGAAGATCCTGATCGACCGCCTGATGAAGAACGAAAAGATCGTGCCGCTGTGGAATCATGTGGTGGACGAGATCGTGGGCGAGGAAGAGCCCATGGGCGTCACCGGCGTGCGCGCGAAAAATGTCAAGACCGGCGAGATCACCGAAATCCCCGCCAAGGGCGTGTTCATCGCCATCGGGCACGCCCCGGCCAACGAGCTGGTCAAGGATGTGCTCGAGACCCATATGGGCGGTTATGTCAAGACCGCGCCGGACAGCACCGCCACCTCGGTGCCCGGCGTGTTCGCCGCCGGCGATCTGATTGACCACAAGTTCCGGCAGGCCGTGACCAGCGCCGGCATGGGCTGCGTGGCCGCGCTTGAGGCCGAGCATTT
>CAZPDV010000381.1:0-1894 GCA_964585355.1 uncultured Aliiroseovarius sp. | reverse complement strand
CCCCCCTGTTCGAGGTCATGAACCTGCCGCAGCTCAATGGCGACCATGCCGCCCACCGGCCGCTGGCGGCGCTGTGGTCGCAGCCCTGGCCGGGCCTCGAGGAAGTCTGGCGCGGCCCGGACGCCAATGACCTGACCCTGCTCACCTCCACCACCCGGCGCGCCTTCATGGGCACGCTCGCGGCCGATCTGCCCTCCGGCCCGGTGGCGATCTTCGACAACGGCAACGAGATGCTGATCGACCTGCCCGAAGGCACGCTGGCCAGCGTCTCCGACATCGCCCTCTTTGCCGGCGCGGGCAGCTTCGCCGTCGAGATCGCCCCCGACCAGTGGGAGATCATCCAGGCCGCCAATGCCACCCTGGTGGCAACGGGGCGCTACCGCCTCACCCGCCTGCTGCGCGGCCAGCGCGGCACCGACGCGCTGATGGTGCCCACCATTGCAGCCGGAGCGCGGGTGGTGGTGCTGAACGACAACCTCTTGGAGTTGCCCACCGACCTGGGCGATGTCGGCCTGAGCTTTACCTGGCACGCTCGGCCCAGCGGCGCCGACGCCACCGGCGGCACCACGCTGACCGCCAGCATCACCGGGCGCGGGCTGGTGCCCTTTGCCCCGGTCTGGCTCACGGCCGCCAAGGACAGCGCCTCAAATGACCTGATCCTGAGCTGGACCCGGCGCGACCGCGACCCCTCCGCCGACAGCTGGGAATTCGAGCCGCCGATGTCCGAGGCCGCCGAGGCGTGGGAGATCGACATTCTCGACGGCGCCAGCGTCAAGCGCACGCTCACCAGCACCACCACCTCCGTGACCTACGCCGCCGCCGACCAGACCGCCGATTTCGGCACCGCCCCCCTGGCCAGCGTCAGCTTCCGGGTGTTCCAGATCGGCACGCTCGGGCGCGGCGACGGGCGCACGGCAACCGTGCGCATCCCATGACCGCGCGCGGCAACATAGGACGCGGGCTGATGCGCACCCTGCGTGCCGGCGAGCGCATGGCGGCGAACGATGGTTTAGAGCATTCTTTACCTTTTCTTAGCTACCTTCCCGCCTTGTCGCACGCCAACCCAGGAGACCCCCATGACCGACCTTTCCGCCAAGCTGCAACTGCCGTTCATCCAGCCGTCTCAGGCGCAAAAGCATGTGACCCATAACGAGGCCCTGCTGAAACTGGACGGGCTGGTGCAAATGTCGGTCGCCAGCAAGGATCTGGCCACCCCGCCGGGTGCGCCGGTCGATGGGGAAAGCTATATCGTGCCCGCCGGCGCCACCGGGGCCTGGGCCGGGCAGGATGGTAATGTGGCGATCTGGCAGAATACGGCCTGGATGTTTTACGCGCCCAGCGAGGGCTGGACCGCATGGGTCAGTGACCTGGATACGTTGTGGAGTTTCGATGGCAGCGCCTGGGTCGAAACCGCCCCGGCCGAGACCTTTCAGAATATCCCGATGCTGGGCGTGAACGCCACCGCCGATGCCACCAACAGGCTCAGCGTCAATTCCCCGGCAGTGCTGTTCAACAACGAAGGCACTGACATCCAGGTCAAGCTGAACAAGAACGGGGTCGCTGACACGGCCAGTTTCCTGTTCCAAGCCGGTTGGTCGGGGCGGGCCGAGATCGGCCTGACCGGGGATGATGATTTTCACTTCAAGGCCAGCCCGGACGGCGCGACGTGGTATGATGGGCTGGTGATCAACAAGAACAACGGGTATCTGTCCCTGCTCGGCGTGTCCGGGAGTATTCCCATCTATAACACTGGTGGTTCCGTTTTCATCGGGGAAGGCGCAGGTGCAAACGATGATTTGTCAAACAACTACAACACGTTCGTTGGCTACTTTACCGGGAATGCCAACACCACGGGCAGCTACAACCTCGCGGCTGGAATGAATGCGCTGCGCTT
>CAZPDV010000380.1:0-1900 GCA_964585355.1 uncultured Aliiroseovarius sp. | reverse complement strand
GCATGGACGAGCTCAGCGAAGAGGACAAGCTGGTGGTGGCGCGCGCCCGCAAGATTCAGCGCTTCCTCAGCCAGCCCTTCGACGTGGCCAAGGTCTTTACCGGCTCGGACGGGGTGCAGGTGCCGCTGGAAAAAACCATCGACAGCTTCAAGCGGGTCGTGGCCGGCGAGTTCGACCACCTGCCGGAAGGGGCCTTCTACATGGTCGGCGACATCGACGAGGTGATCGCCAAGGCCGAGAAAATGGCGGCGGAAGCGGCGTAAGCTGCGGCCACCGTCGCCGCTGCAGAGTGCCTTCGCCGCCCAGGCGTGCGGAGGCGGTTGCAGGACAAAGCAAGGGAGCCCGTGATGGCTGACACGATGCAATTCGACCTGGTTTCGCCCGAGCGCAGCCTTGCCTCGATGGCCGCGACGGCGGTCCGGCTGCCCGGTTCGGAAGGCGACATGACGGCGATGCCGGACCATGCGCCGGTGATTACCACCCTGCGCCCCGGCGTGGTGCGGGTGTCGTCGCCCGAGGGGGATGCCGAATACATGGTCTCGGGCGGTTTTGCCGAGATCACCGCCACCGGCACCTCGGTCCTGGCCGAGCGTGCCCTGCCGGTCTCCGAGGTCACCTCGGACATCCTTGACGAGATCATGGCCGAGACCACCAGGGCAAAGCAGCAGGCCGAGGGAGAGGAACTCGACATGCTGAGCAAGGTCGAGGCCGAGCTTTTTGCGCTGGGTGACGAGCTTGGGGTGACGGTCAAGGGCATCGCCTGACCCGCCCACCCGCGTGCACACAGGAAAGCCCCGCCCGGCGCGGGGCTTTTTCGTTCGGCGGCGTCGGAAAGCACCTGCCGGTTAGCGCTTCAAGTTCAGGTAACGCTCTGCCGAAAGATGGCTCGCAATGGTTGCATTGCCCTGCATAAGCACGCATCTTCGGCACGCGCACAGATTACGGGGCAAGGCGAAATGCGACTTTTCAAATCCTATCTCCTGGGGGTCGATCAGGGCTCGCAGGTATTGTTTTCGGATTTTGAACATGACGGTGAAATGTGGACCGGCACCGGCCCGCGCGAGTTTCACCGCGCCATTGCCTTCTCCAGCGCCTTTTCCGAGCCGCCGGTGGTGCAGATCAGCATGACCATGTGGGATATCGACATGGGCGCCAATCAGCGGGCCGATATCGCGGCCGAGAATATCACCGAAACCGGCTTTGACGCGGTGTTTCGCACCTGGGGCGATACCCGCGTGGCGCGGGTGCGCTGTGACTGGATCGCCATGGGCCAGGTCGAGGACGAGGACGCCTGGGACGTGCGATGACGCGCCGGCGGCGGCGCGGGCGTCAGGTATAAAGCCCCTCGTAAAGCGGCTCGATCCCGGCGCTGTCAAACAGCGACGATACCGATGTCCCGGACGAGATGTTCAGGATCGCCTGGCCCAGGATCGGGGCGATGGGGACGATTCGGATGTTGCTGGCGGCGCGAATTTCGGCCGTGGGCTCGATCGAGTCGGTCAGCACCAGGCTTTTCATCGGAGAGGCCTCGATCCGCTCGACCGCCGGGTTCGACATGACGCCATGGGTGATATAGGCATGGACCTCCCTGGCGCCGGCAGCGATCAGCGTCTCGGCGCCCTTGACCAGCGTGCCGGCAGTGTCGCAGATGTCGTCGATGATGATGCAGCACTTGCCGGTGACATCGCCGATCACGTTCATCTCCGCCACTTCGCCCGGCTTCTCGCGGCGCTTGTCCACGATGGCCAGCGGCGCGCCGATGCGCTTGGCCAGCTCGCGCGCGCGCCCGACCCCGCCCACATCGGGCGAGATCACCATCAGGTCATCGCGGCATTCCTTGAAATTGGCCATGATATCCAGGGCAAAGAGCGGGGTAGCATAGAGGTTGTCCACCGGAATG
>CAZPDV010000379.1:0-1906 GCA_964585355.1 uncultured Aliiroseovarius sp. | reverse complement strand
GGCACCGCCGGGCTGACGGCGATGCTGGCGGTGCAGGCGCTGGAGGATCATGGGGTGGTGCCCGGCGCGGGCGAGGTGCTGGTCACCGGGGCCGCGGGGGGCGTGGGATCGGTTGCGGTGGCGTTGCTGGCGGCGCTGGGGCACGACGTGGTGGCGCTGCCCGGGCGGGCCGAGGCGGCGGGCGCTTATCTGCGTGACCTTGGGGCGGCGGGCGTGCTGGCGCGCGCCGAGCTGGAGGCGCCGGCGGAAGCGCCGTTGGAGGCCGAGCGTTGGGCCGGCGCGGTTTCGGCGATTGGCGGCCCGGTCCTGTCGCGGCTGTTGCGGCAGATGCGCTATGGTGCATCGGTGGCCTCGATCGGGCTGGCGGGCGGGGCCGTGTTTCAGGGCGATGTGCGCCCGTTCATCCTGCGCGGCGTCAACCTTTTGGGGATCGAAAGCGTGATGCAGCCCTTTGCAGCGCGCCGCCGGGCCTGGGCGCGGCTGGCCCGGCTGTTGCCCGCCGATGTGCTGGAGCCGATGGTGGTGCCGGCGCGGCTGGAAGATGTGCCCCGCCTGGGCCGCGAAATCCTGGCCGGGCAGGTCCGGGGGCGGGTTGTGGTGGACGTACATGCCTGAGCCGGTGTAGCAAGGGGCGAGCGAGGAAGGAGACCGCCATGCGCTATGACCCTGACAACACCTTTGCCCGGATCCTTCGCGGTGAAATCCCCGCGACCAGGGTCTATGAGGACGACGACACCCTGGCTTTCATGGACATCATGCCGCGGGCGCCGGGGCATATGCTGGTGATCCCCAAGCGCCCGGCGCGCAACCTGCTGGATGCCGCGCCCGAGGCGCTCGGCGCCTGTATCCTCACCGCCCAGAAGCTGGCCCAGGCGGCGCAGAAGGCGCTGGCGGCCGATGGCATCACCTTGCAGCAATTTTCCGAGGAAGCCGGCGGGCAGGAGGTGTTTCACCTGCATTTTCACGTGATTCCGCGCTTTGCCGGTCAGCGGATCGGGCCGCCGGGGGTGATGGGCGACATGGAGGAAATCGCCGCCAATGCAGAGCGGATCCGCGCCGCCCTGTAGGGCCTGTCCTCATTTACCTAGCGCCCCCGGTTTCAGTCATTTTCCGCCATCGCCAGGCAATTCTGCGCAGGCAAGGTGGACCCTTTTCAAGCAGAATTAACGCCGCGATGGCGGAAAATGGCGAAATCCCGAAGGGACGCGGCGCATTTTGGCAGGCAATCCGGGTATTTCGCCTTCCGATCAACCAGATCGCGGCGTCAAAACACCCGGATTGCCTGCCAAAATGGGCACGCGCCGGGGGCGCAAGGTAAATGAGGACAGGCCCTAGACGTTCAGCAGCAGGTGCTCGCGCTCCCACGGGCTGATCACCTGGAGGAATTCCTCGTATTCGGTGCGCTTGACGATCGAATAGACCCGCGCGAAATCGGGGCCGAGCAGCTCTTTCATGTCCTCGGCCGCGTCGAACAGGTCCAGCGCGGCGCGCAGGTCGCGCGGGATCTCCTGGTCGGCGTCATAGGCGTCGCCCCTGAGCTGCGGGCGGGGGCGCTTTTCCTCGATCAGGCCGAGATAGCCCGCGGCCAGGCTGGCGGCGATGCCCAGATAGGGGTTGCAATCCATCCCCGCCAGCCGGTTTTCCACCCGCCGCGCCACCGGCGGCGAGATCGGGATGCGGATGCCGGTGGTGCGGTTGTCGCGCGCCCATTCAAGGTTGATCGGCGCGGCATTGTCGCGCACATAGCGCCGATAGGAATTCACATAGGGCGCCAGCACTGCGATCACGCTGGGCAGGTGGTTCTGCATCCCGGCGATGAAGTGGAAAAACGCATCCGTATCGCCGCCTTGCGGGCCGGAAAAGATGTTCTGGCCGGTCTCGATATCCACCACCGAATGGTGGATAT
>CAZPDV010000378.1:0-1920 GCA_964585355.1 uncultured Aliiroseovarius sp. | reverse complement strand
GAAGAACTTCATGAAGATCATCTCGCTCGCCCCGGAGGTGCTGTAAGATGGCTGCCAAACTGAAAAAGGGCGACACCGTCATGGTCCTGATCGGCAAGGACCGCGGCAAGACCGGCGAAATCATCCGCGTCATGCCCAAGGAGGGCAAGGCCATCGTCGAAGGTCTGAACATCGCCATCCGCCACACCGCACAGGGCCCCAACAGCCAGGGCGGCCGCCTGCCCAAGGCGATGCCGATCCACCTGTCGAACCTCGCCTATGTGGACAGCAACGGCAAGCCGACCCGGGTTGGCTTCAAGGAGGAAAAGGGCACCAAGGTGCGCTATGGGAAGACGACGGGGGAGAGGATCGAGGCGTGAGGCGGCCAAGTACACCGCGCGTCGGAAGGCGCTTTATTCGGAGACGATCCGGGGCGCGCTGGAGGAAGAGTTCGGCTACAAGAACGAGATGCAGATCCCGCGTCTGGAAAAGATCGTTCTGAACATCGGCTGCGGTCGCGCTGCGGTGAAGGACAGCAAGAAGGCCAAGGCGGCCCAGGCCGACCTGACCGTGATCGCCGGTCAGCACGCGGTCATTACCCGGGCGAAAAAGTCGATCGCGGGCTTCAGGGTGCGCGAAGACATGCCGCTGGGCGCCAAGGTGACCCTGCGCGGCGACCGGATGTATGAATTCCTTGACCGGCTGATCACCGTCGCCATGCCGCGTATCCGCGACTTCCGCGGTGTTTCGGGCAAGAGCTTCGACGGCAACGGCAACTATGCCATGGGCCTCAAGGAAATCCTGGTTTTCCCGGAAATCGACTTTGACAAGATCGTCGAAAACTGGGGCATGGATATCGTCATCACCACTACCGCGAATACCGACGCGGAAGCAAAGGCGCTGTTGAAAGCTTTCAACATGCCCTTCAACAGCTGATCCGCGGGAAGGAAAAGACATGGCTAAAAAAGCAATGATCGAACGCGAAAAGAAGCGCCAGCGGCTGGTGGCGCAATATGCCGCCAAGCGCGCCGCGCTCAAGGAAATCGCGAATAACGAGGACCTGCCGATGGAGGAGCGCTTCAAGGCGCGCCTGAAGCTGGCCAAATTGCCGCGCAACTCGTCCGCCACCCGGCTGCACAACCGTTGTCAGCTGACCGGGCGTCCGCATGCATATTATCGCAAACTCAAGATCAGCCGGATCGCGCTGCGCGAGCTTGGCTCGGCCGGGCAGATCCCCGGCATGGTCAAGTCGAGCTGGTAAGGGAGGGCAGATATCATGAACGATCCTATCGGCGATATGCTCACCCGTATTCGCAACGCTTCCCTGCGCGGCAAGTCCACGGTCCAGACCCCGGCCTCCAAGCTGCGGGCCTGGGTGCTCGATGTTCTGGCCGATGAGGGCTATATCCGCTCTTATGAAAAGGTGACCGATGAAAGAGGCCACCCGGCGCTGGAGATCAGCCTGAAATATTATGATGGCACCCCGGTGATCCGCGAACTCAAGCGCGTGTCCAAGCCGGGCCGCCGCGTCTATATGGGCGTGGACGAACTGCCGTCGGTCCGCAACGGGCTGGGTGTTTCCATCATCTCCACGTCGCGCGGCGTGATGTCGGATGCAAATGCACGCGCTGCCAATGTCGGCGGCGAAGTGCTCTGCACCGTATTCTGAGGAGGGTCAGATGTCTCGTATTGGTAAGAAACCGGTCGATCTGCCCTCGGGCGTGACCGCAACTGTCTCGGGTCAGACGGTAGAGGTGAAGGGGCCGAAAGGCACCCGCAGCTTTACCGCCACGGACGATGTGACCATCAGCGTCGATGGCAATGTCGTCAAGGTCGAGCCGCGCGGCAAGTCCAAGCGCGCGCGTCAGCAGTGGGGCATGAGCCGCACCATGGTGCAGAACCTTGTCACCGGCGTTACCGACGGCTTCAAGAAAGAGCTTG
>CAZPDV010000377.1:0-1940 GCA_964585355.1 uncultured Aliiroseovarius sp. | reverse complement strand
CTATGGCCCCTCCGGCCTGCCGCATATCGGCACCTTCGGCGAGGTGGCGCGCACCACCATGATTCGCCGCGCCTTTGAGCAGATCAGCGACATTCCCACCCGGCTGATCTGTTTTTCCGACGATATGGACGGGATGCGCAAGGTGCCGGGCAACGTGCCCAACCGCGACATGCTGGAACAGCACCTGCAGCGGCCGCTGACCTCGGTGCCCGATCCGTTTGGCGAATATGAGAGCTTCGGCGCCCATAACAACGCCATGCTGCGCCGGTTTCTGGATCGGTTCGGTTTCGAGTATGATTTCTACTCCGCCACCGAGTTCTATCGCTCCGGCGCCTTCGACGAGGTGCTTTTGCGCGCGGTCGAGAAGTACGACGAGATCATGGCGGTGATGCTGCCCACCCTGCGGGAGGAACGGCGCGCCACCTACAGCCCGTTCCTGCCGATCTCGCCCAAGACCGGGCGGGTGCTCTATGTGCCGATGCAGTCGGTGGATCCCGCCGCCGGCACCGTCACCTATATCGACGAGGATGGCGAGGAGGTCACCACCCCGGTCACCGGCGGGCGGGTCAAGTTCCAGTGGAAGCCCGATTTCGGCGCCCGCTGGGCCGCCCTCGGGGTGGATTTCGAAATGTATGGCAAGGACCATTCCACCAACACGCCGATCTATGACAGGATCTGTCGCATCCTGGGCGGGCGGGCGCCGGATCATTTCGTCTATGAGATGTTTCTGGACGAGAATGGCGAGAAGATATCCAAGTCCTCGGGCAATGGCATCGCCATTGACGACTGGCTGAAATATGCCAGCGCCGAGAGCCTCTCCTATTTCATGTATCAAAAGCCGAAAACCGCCAAGCGCCTGTTTTTCGACGTGATTCCCAAGGCGGTGGATGAATATCATCAGCAGCTGCGGGCCTGGCCGGGCCAGGACCTCAAACAGCGGCTGGCCAATCCGGTATTCCATATTCATGGCGGGGACGTGCCGGTCTCGACCATGGTGGTGCCCTACGCGATGCTGCTCAACCTGGTGTCGGTTTCAGGCGCCCAGGACAAGGAGACCCTGTGGGGGTTCATCCGCCGCTATGCCCCCGAGGCCAGCCCGCAAACCCACCCGGATACCGATGCCGCCGCCGGCTGGGCGATTGCCTATTACCAGGATTTCGTGGCGCCGCACAA
This sequence comes from uncultured Aliiroseovarius sp., assembly GCA_964585355.1. Classification (GTDB taxonomy): domain Bacteria; phylum Pseudomonadota; class Alphaproteobacteria; order Rhodobacterales; family Rhodobacteraceae; genus JAAEUB01. The sequence continues at coordinate 767 of CAZPDV010000377.1, read as the reverse complement.
AACCTACCGCGCCCCCTCGGAACTGGAGCGCGAGGCGCTTGCCGAATTGCGCGACAAGCTGGCGGCATGGGAAGGGCCTGCCGATCCAGAGGCGCTGCAATCCCTGGTGTTCAGCGTCGGGCGCGGGCGGTTCGAGCCCATGCGCGACTGGTTCCGGGCGCTGTACGAGGTGCTTCTGGGCAGCAGCCAGGGCCCGCGTTTCGGCAGCTTCATCGCGCTTTTCGGGGTGGAGGAAACCGTGGCGCTGATCGACAGGGCGCTGGCGGGGGAGCTGGGCTGACCGCGGATTTGTGACAAATTTTCTGAAAACATGATCCATATTGTATGGTGCGCGCGCGCGGACCACATGATATGGTAGGCGCATGTTTGAAACCGCGCTTACGGCGATTCTCTGTGGTATGCTTCTGGGGGGCGAGACCGAGGTCTCGCATGCCTATAACGTGGGCTATGATCTGCACCGTATCCGGGTCGATTGCGAAACCGGCGCCGAGGTGATCGAGGTCGGGCTCGACAAGCGTTCGTCGCTGGATTCGGTGCAGCAGGCGCTGTTCTCTGCCCGCCTGACCGGCAAGGCGCCGGTGGTGGTGATGATCGACACCGACGGGCGCGAGGGGCCGTTCGAGCTGCGCATCCGCATGGCGTCGGAAATGGCCGGTGTGGGCTATCGCGTCTATCAGAAGGATTTCCTGATTCGCTGGCAGATGACCCATTATCTGCGCGAGCGGGTAGATCTGGCCGCGATGAGCGCGGTTATGCCTGCCGGCTGA
>CAZPDV010000376.1:0-1944 GCA_964585355.1 uncultured Aliiroseovarius sp. | reverse complement strand
GGCGCATATCCCGCTGATCCATGGCCCGGACGGCAAGAAACTGTCCAAGCGCCACGGTGCGCTCGGGGTGGGAGAATACCGCGCCATGGGCTATCCGGCCCGCGCCATGCGCAACTATCTGGCGCGGCTGGGCTGGAGCCACGGCGACGACGAATTTTTCACCGATGCCCAGGCGCGGGAATGGTTCGACCTCAAGGGAATCGGCAAGTCGCCGGCGCGGTTCGACTTCAAGAAGCTCGACAATATCTCGGCCAAGCACATCGCGGCGATGGCGGATGAGGAGCTTCTGGCGGCGGTGCAGGATTACCTTGCGGCAATTGACGAGCCGATTTTGCAACCGCAGAAAGGCCAGGCTTTCCTGAAAGCCGCCCCCTTTGTCAGGGCTGGCGCAAAGAAACTTGGGCAAGTGATTGACAAGGCACACTTTATCCTGGCCGAACGCCCCCTGGACATGGACGAGAAGGCGGCGCGCAACCTGAATGATGTATCCCGTAGTATACTGAGGGAATTGACGCCGCAGCTGCAAAATGCTAGGTGGGAACGCGACAAGCTGGAAGGTGTTCTGAACGCCTTGGCTGCCAAGCATGAGCTGCCTTTCGGCAAACTTGCGGCGCCGCTCAGGGCCGCCCTTGCCGGGCGGGCAGCAAGCCCCAGCGTTTTTGACATGATGCTTGTTCTTGGCCGTGAGGAAACCATTGCGCGGCTGGAGGATGCAAGCTGAAGGCCCCGGCGCTCAAGGCCCCGCGGGCGGGATGGACGAGAAGGAAAAAACATGCCCGAACAGACCGGTACCGCAAAACTGAGCTTTGCCGACAAGACCCTTGACCTGCCGATCTACAGCCCGACGGCCGGGCCCGATGTCATCGACATCACCACGCTTTACCGCAATGGCGGCGTGTTCACCTTCGATCCGGGCTATACCTCCACCGCCTCGTGCGAATCGAAGATCACCTTCATCGACGGCGACAAGGGAGAGCTGCTCTATCGCGGCTATCCGATCGACCAGCTGGCCGAGAAATCGCATTTCCTCGAGGTCTGCTACCTGCTGCTCTACGGTGATCTTCCCACCGCCGAAGCGCTGGAAGATTTCGAGAACCGGGTCACCAATCACACCATGGTTCACGAGCAAATGTCGAGCTTTTTCAAAGGCTTTCGGCGCGATGCTCACCCGATGGCGATTATCACCGGCGTGATGGGCGCCATGAGCGCATTTTACCATGACAGCCTTGACATCAACGACCCCGAACAGCGCGAAATCGCCGCCATCCGCATGATCGCCAAGATCCCGACCATCGCCGCGATGGCCTTCAAGTACTCGGTCGGTCAGCCCTTCATCTATCCGCGCAACGAGCTGGATTACGCGTCCAATTTCCTGCGCATGTGCTTTGCCGTGCCGGCCGAGGATTACGAGGTCAACCCGATCCTCGCCCGCGCCATGGACCGCATCTTTACCCTGCATGCCGACCATGAGCAGAACGCCTCGACCTCGACCGTGCGCCTGGCGGGCTCCTCGGGCGCCAACCCCTTTGCCTGCATCGCCGCCGGCATTGCCTGTCTGTGGGGGCCGGCCCATGGCGGCGCCAACGAGGCGGCGCTGAACATGCTGCGCCAGATCGGCAGCGTCGATCGCATCCCCGAATTCATCGCCCGCGCCAAGGACAGGAACGACCCGTTCCGCCTGATGGGCTTTGGCCACCGGGTGTACAAGAATTTCGACCCGCGCGCCAGGGTGATGAAGCAAAGCGCCGACGAGGTGCTGGAGCTTCTGGGCATTGGCGACAACGAGACCCTGAAAGTCGCCAAGGAGCTGGAGCATATCGCGCTCAATGATGAATATTTCATCGAGAAGAAGCTCTATCCCAACGTCGATTTCTATTCGGGCATCATCCTCGAGGCGATGGGCTTCCCCACCTCGATGTTCACCCCGATCTTTGCGCTGAGCCG
>CAZPDV010000375.1:0-1948 GCA_964585355.1 uncultured Aliiroseovarius sp. | reverse complement strand
GGCGAGCACCCGGACCTGCTGCGCCGCTCCTGCATTCACGAGGAAATCGCCCAGGCCATGGGCCTGCCCAATGACAGCCCGGAGGCGCGGCCCTCGATCTTCAACGACGATGGCGAATTCGCGCTTTTGACCAGCCATGACGAAATGCTGCTGCGCATCCTCTATGACCGCCGCCTGCGCCCCGGCATGACCGAGACCGAAGCGCGCCCGATCGTTGCAACCATTGCCGCCGAGCTCATGGGCGGACCTGTGTAAGACCTTGAAGGAGAATGACAAATGGGTATTCTTGATTTTCTGACCGGCGAATTTATCGACGTCATCGCCTGGACCGACGACACCCATGACACCATGGTCTGGCGGTTCGAGCGCGAAGGCCACGCCATCAAATACGGCGCCAAGCTCACCGTGCGCGAGGGCCAGGCGGCGGTGTTCGTCCACGAAGGCCAGCTGGCCGATGTGTTCACGCCGGGGCTTTACATGTTGGAAACCAACAACATGCCGATCCTGACCACCCTGCAACATTGGGACCACGGCTTCAAATCGCCCTTCAAATCCGAAATCTACTTCGTCAACACCACCCGGTTCACCGACCTCAAATGGGGCACCAAGAACCCGATCATGCTGCGCGACCCGGAATTCGGCCCCACCCGCATCCGCGCCTTCGGCACCTATACGGTGCGGGTCACCGACCCCGGCCTGTTCCTGACCGAAATCGTCGGCACCGATGGCGAATTCACCATGGACGAGATCAGCTTCCAGATCCGCAACATCATCGTGCAGGAATTTTCCCGGGTGATCGCGGGCTCGGGCATCCCGGTGCTGGACATGGCCGCCAATACCGCCGATCTGGGCAAGCTGGTGGCCAGCGCCATCTCTGGCACGGTCGCCGAATACGGCCTGGAAATCCCGGAATTCTATATTGAAAACATCAGCTTGCCAGAGGCCGTGGAACAGGTGCTCGACAAGCGCACCTCCATGGGCATCGCCGGCGATCTGGGCAAGTATACCCAGTTTTCGGCCGCCGAGGCCATGACCGCCGCGGCGCAAAACCCGGCCGGAGGTGGCATGGCCACAGGGCTGGGCGCCGGCATGGGGCTGGCCATGGCCGGCCAGATGGCCCAGGCCGGCCCGTGGGGCGCGCGCCCTGCCGCCGCCGCCGCCGCCACCCCGGCCCCACAGGCCCCCGCGCCCGCCGCCGCCCAGCCGGCCCCGCCGCCGCCCCCGCCGGCCGAACATGTCTGGCACATCGCGGTTGACGGCAAGACCAGCGGCCCCTTCTCCAAGGCCACCATGGGCCGCATGGCCCAGGACGGCGAGATCAGCCGCGACACCTATGCCTGGACCCCCGGCCAGGACGGCTGGAAACGGGCCGAGGACATCACCGAGCTGGCCCAGCTCTTCACCATCCTGCCGCCCCCGCCGCCGCCTGCGTGAGCAGCCCTTCTTCTGTTCACAAATATCCCCGCCGGAGGCATGAAATCTGATGGCTGACCCAGACGCACACGACCAGGACGAACAGGAGGTGCCGCCGCCCGACCGGCACCTCTTCCCCTGCCCGCAATGCGGCGCCGACATGCGCTTCGACCCGGCCACCGGCGGCATGGTCTGTGACTTCTGCGGCTACCGCAGCGAGGCCGACGCCGGCGCGCAAGCGGTCGAACCGATCCGCGAGCTCGATTTTCGCGCCGCGCTCGAGGCAAAACTGCCCGAGGCCGAAACCGAAGAACTGCGCAGCTGGACCTGCCCCAATTGCGGCGCGCGCATCTCCATGGACGAGGCCACCCATGCCGCCGAGTGCCCGTTTTGCGCCACGCCGATCGTGCTCGACACCGGCACCCACCGGCAGATCAAACCCAGGGGGGTGGTGCCGTTCCGGCTTGATGAACGCGAGGCCCGCGCCGCCATGACAGAATGGTTGGGCAAGCTCTGGTTCGCCCCTGGCGGTTTG
>CAZPDV010000374.1:0-1969 GCA_964585355.1 uncultured Aliiroseovarius sp. | reverse complement strand
CGCATCGACGCCCTCATAGATTGCAGTGGCCACGACCGAGACCTCGGCCCGGGTCGGCACCGGGCTTTCGATCATGCTTTCCATCATCTGGGTGGCGACGATCACCGGCTTGCCGACCTTGCGGCAGGTATGGACCAGGCGCTTCTGGATCGGCGGCACGTTCTGCACCGGCAGCTCCACCCCCAGGTCGCCCCGCGCCACCATGATCCCGTCCGAGGCGGCAAGGATGGCGTCAAAGCACTTGACCGCCGCCGGTTTCTCGATCTTGGAGAGGATCGCGGCCCGGCCATTGGCAAGCGCGCGCGCCTCGTCCACATCCTCGGGCCGCTGCACGAAGGAAAGCGCCAGCCAGTCAACCCCCAGGGTACAGGCGAATTCCAGATCGGCCCGGTCCTTGTCGGACAGCGCCGACAGCGGCAGCACCACGCCGGGCACGTTCACCCCCTTGCGGTCGGAAATGACGCCGCCCACCTCGACCTCGCAGGTGGCGAAATCGGCCCCGCATTCCAGCACCTTCAGCCGAATCTTGCCGTCATCCACCAAGAGCGTCTCGCCCGGCTCCAGCGCCGCGAAAATCTCGGGATGCGGCAGTTCGACCCGGCTGGCATTGCCCGGCGCCGGGTCAAGGTCAAAGCGAAACCGCTGCCCGGTTTCCAGCATGGCATTGCCGTCCTCGAACACCCCGCAGCGCAGCTTCGGCCCCTGCAGATCGGCCAGAATGGCAATCGGGCGGCCGGTATCCTTTTCGATCTGCCGGATGATGCCATGCACCGCCCGGTGGCCGGCATGGTCGCCGTGGCTCATGTTCATGCGGAACACATCCGCCCCCGCCTCGAACAGGGCGCGGATCGTCTCATAGCTGTCCGAAGCCGGCCCCAGCGTGGCGACAATCTTGAGGTTGCGGCGGCGATTCATGCGGATTTTCCTTTCTGTTAGCGCTAAATCGCGCCGCATGGTCTATGCCCGATTTTTCCTCGGGTGACAACTGGCGCTTTGGCGCGCACTGGCCTATGTAGCATGCCGGACAAAGGTAACAAAACCATGACACATCTGCCTTTTCACCTGTTCGGAGAAGACCGGCCCGGCCGCTGGCTGATCACCTGCGACCATGCCTCGAACGCGGTGCCGCCCGAGGTAAACGGCGGCGATCTGGGGATTTCGGCCGCGGACATGGCCCGGCACATCGCCTGGGATCCGGGGGCGGCCGGGGTGGCGGTGGCGCTGGCGGAAATGCTGCAAGCGCCTGCTATTCTTGGGAATTTTTCGCGCCTGGTGATCGACCCGAACCGCGGCGAGGATGACCCGACCCTGATCATGAAGCTCTATGACGGCACCATCATCCCCGCCAACCGGCATGTGGATGCGGCGGAGCGCGAGCGACGCCTTGCCGCCTGGTACCGCCCCTATCATCAGGCGGTCGAGCGCCTGGCGGCGCGTCAGGACAACACGGTTTTCGTGGCGATCCATTCCTATACCCCGCAGCTGCGCGGGCGCGAGAAGCGGCCCTGGCATATCGGGGTGCTCTATGGCGAGGATGCGCGCCTTGCCCGGCCGCTGATCCGGCGGCTCGAGGCCGAGCCCGACCTGTGCGTTGGCGAGAACGAGCCCTATGGCGGGCACCTGGAGGGGGATTCGGTGGACCGCCACGCGATCCGGGCCGGCCGGCCGAACGTGCTGATCGAGATCCGCAATGACCTGATCGAAACCGACGCGCAGCAATATGACTGGGCCCGGCGGCTGGCGCCGATTCTGGAGGAAGTGCTGGAGGGCAGCGGGCTTTAGGGCCTGTCCTCATTTATCTCGCGCCCTGAAACCGGGCATGCCGGATGGAGGCGTGCGTGCAGGGTGCTGACCGGTATCAGCTGGCGGTTCAGGCGCATTTCGCCATGGCTCTTGCCCCGAGGCGGTTTTGAGGTCATCCTGCCTGCCCAAGGATGGCCCGGAACGGGCGCAGGGAGGGTGACATGTA
>CAZPDV010000373.1:0-1989 GCA_964585355.1 uncultured Aliiroseovarius sp. | reverse complement strand
AAGCCGCTCGGATACCTATAACATCGGCATTCAGGCGGGGGCGATCCTGGCGGTGACCCTGATCTATTGGCGGCGGATCCTGGGGCTGCTGACCGGCTGGCGCGACCCTGGCAATCGCGATTACCTGATCAAGCTGGGCATCGCCTTTGCGATTACCGCCGTGCTGGGGCTGGTGGTCAAGAAGCTGGGCTTCGAGCTGCCTACCAGCATCGTCCCGGTGGCCTGGGCCCTGGTCATTGGCGGGGTCTGGATGATTGCGGCCGAAACGCTGGCCGCGCGACAGCCGGACCGGGTTGCCATCACCCTGCGCGTTGCCGTGGCGGTGGGGCTTGCCCAGATCGTTGCCGGGGTCTTTCCCGGCACCTCGCGGTCGGCCTCGACCATTTTCGTTGCCATGCTGCTGGGCACGTCCAACCGCGCCGCGGCTACCGAATTTGCCTTTCTGGTCGGTATCCCCACCATGTTTGCCGCCAGCGGTTACGAGTTGCTCAAGCAATGGGGGAGCGGGACGGGGGGCGAGGATTGGACCGGCCTGGGCATTGCCTTTGTGGTTTCGACCGTTACCGCGTTCATTTCGGTCAAGTGGCTGCTGGGGTTCATCCGTAGCCACCGCTTTACCGCCTTCGCCATCTATCGGATCCTGTTTGGCGGGTTGCTGCTGGGGCTCTTGGCGGTGGGGATTGTTGGATAAGAGTCAGTAATACTGACCTAAATTATAAAGAAAAATCCCGAAAAGCTCCCGTACTCCTGAAAATATCTCGTTAAAGGTCAACAATACTGTCTTTTCTTTCTTGCGCCCCCGACCTAAAAGACCCTTCGGACAGCAAGAGGGCAGGGAATGGCCAAGCAACCAATGCTCAAATTCGTACATCTCGGGCGCGACATGCCCGAGAAGCGCCCGCCCGAGGTGCGGCGCACGGATTTTCACGAGATCTATGCCGAATTTGCCGAAGCCAAGGCGCGCGAACAGGCCAGCCGTTGTTCGCAATGCGGCGTGCCCTATTGTCAGAACCACTGCCCGCTGCACAACAATATTCCCGACTGGCTGCGGATGGTCGCCACCGGGCGCCTGCAGGAGGCCTATGCCCTGTCGCAGGCTACCAATACCTTTCCCGAGATCTGCGGCCGGATCTGTCCGCAGGATCGCCTGTGCGAAGGCAATTGCGTGATCGAGCAGGCGGGCTTTGGCACCGTTACCATCGGCGCGGTCGAGAAATACATTACCGATACCGCCTGGGAAAAGGGCTGGGTCGCGCCGATCGCGCCGGGGCCGGCGCGTCAGGAAAGCGTGGGGATCATCGGTGCCGGGCCGGCCGGGCTGGCTGCCGCCGATGTGCTGGTGCGCGCCGGGGTGCAGGTGACGATCTATGACCGCCATGATCGCGCCGGCGGTCTGCTGACCTATGGCATCCCCGGCTTCAAGCTTGAAAAAGACGTGGTCATGCGCCGGGTCGAGCAGCTGCGCCAGGCGGGCGTGAACCTTGTGCTGAATTGTGATGTGGGCACCGATATTTCCTTCCAGGCCCTGCGCGGTCAGCATGATGCGGTTCTGGTGGCGACCGGGGTTTACAAGGCGCGCGACCTGAGCGTGCCGGGGGCGGGGGCGCAGGGGATTGTTGCCGCGCTTGATTATCTGACTGCCTCGAACCGGGTGGGTTTCGGGGATGAGGTGCCGGAATATGACAGCGGCGCGCTCAATGCTGCCGGCAAGAAGGTGGTGGTGATTGGCGGGGGCGATACCGCAATGGATTGCGTGCGCACCGCCCTGCGGCAGGGGGCGGCCTCGGTCAAATGCCTGTATCGGCGCGATCGGGCCAACATGCCCGGCTCGGCCCGCGAGGTGAGAAACGCCGAGGAAGAGGGCGCCGAATTTGTCTGGCTGGCGGCCCCAAAGGGTTTTACCGGCGATCCGGTGACCGGGGTCATGGTGCAGGAAATGCGCCTGGGCACGCCGGATGCTTCCGGCCGCCGCGCGCCCGAGCCTGTGGA
>CAZPDV010000372.1:0-2002 GCA_964585355.1 uncultured Aliiroseovarius sp. | reverse complement strand
TGGGGATCTTGGTGTCGTAGGATACGTCGATGGATCGGGACATGATGGCTCCTCAAATGGTGTGAATCAAACGCGGCGGCGGTCGTATTCGCCGCGCTGGCCGGTTCCATAGCGCCTGAGCGCGCCCTTTTCGCCGACCGCATTGGGGCGCTGAAAGATCCAGTTCTGCCAGGCGGTCAGCCGGCCGAAGATCCGGGTCTCCATGGTTTCGGGGCCGGGAAAGCGCAGGTTGGCCTCCATCCCGGTCATGGCATCGGGCGAGAACGAGGCGCGTTCCTCAAGAAACACCCGCACCTCATCCTCCCAGTCGATATCATCGAGCGCAAAGGTGACAAGGCCCAGCGCGGCGGCCTGCGCGGCGGCAAGCGGCTGACCGATATGGGCGCGCGCGGCCTCGACCGCCTCGGGGGTGCCCAGGAAGCGGGTTTCCAGCCGGGTCAGGTCGTTGGACATGGGGTAGGGGCCGAAATTGCCCTCGCTCAGAAGGATCTGCGCCTCGCCCCGGTCCTCCTGCCCCTCGAATTCGCCCTCGGCCATGAAGGAGCGGTCCACCGCGAACAGGATCTCGGCCAGCATCCCGGCAAAGCAGGAGCCCGGCTCAATGAGCGCCACCAGCGACCGCGAGGTCAGGTCGATGCGCTTCATCACCCGCTTCCAGTAAAGCAGGATCTCGCGGGCCAGCCAGTCGTCGTCGGCATGGGCCAGCAGGAACGCCTCATGCGCGGCCACCAGCGCCGGGTCGCCCTCGGACCGGAATACCAGAACGCCAAGCTCCAACTCATTGAAACGCAAGTGCAAAATGGCGTCGTCCAGTTCGCGGGCGAGGCGCAGCGCCCAGCTCTCGGCGCCCTGATCGTGCAGCTCCCCGACGCTTTGCGGCGGCGGGCCATCGGGGCCCTTGATGGTGATGGTGGCCAGCCCCGCCGCCCGGTCCAGCGCCACATTGACCAGCGAATAGTCGAGCGCCTCGCGGCTGATCTCACGCGTCAGCGGCGGAAGGGTTATGCCCCTGGCCGGCGCCTTGGCGGCGCGGTCGGCAAATTCGCGGGCGCGCTCGGCCACCACCGCGTCAAAGCGGGCATTGGGCACCACCTCGTCCACCAGGTTCCAGTCCAGCGCCCTGGGCCCGCGCGCCCCTTCCTCCATGGCGCAGAACACGTCGGCAAGGTCGCGGCGCACGCGGCGCTTGTCGGTGATCCGGGTCAGCCCGCCAGTGCCGGGCAGCACCGCCAGCAGCGGCACCTCGGGCAGGGCCACGTTCGAGCTTCCGTCATCGGTCAGCATGATGTGATCGCAGGCCAGCGCCAGCTCATAGCCGCCGCCGGCGCACGAGCCCTTGATCGCGGCGATATAGGTCTGGCCGCTTTCGCGCCCGGCCGCCTCGAACATGTTGCGGGTCTCGTTGGTGAACTTGCAGAAATTCACCTTGTGGGCATGCTCGGCGCCGGCCAGCATGCGGATATTGGCGCCGGCGCAAAACACGTTGTCCTTGCCCGAGCGCAGCACCACCACCGCGATTTCCGGGTGCTCGAAGCGCATCCGCTGCACCGCGTCGGCAAGCTCGATATCCACGCCCAGATCATAGGAATTGAGCTTCAGCTCATAGCCATCGAACAGCCCGCCAGCCTCGTCCACATCCATGAAGAGAGTGGCCACGTCACCGTCATATTCGATGCGCCAGTGGCGATAGCGGCCGGGCTCGGTCTGAAAATCAATGCGATCGTTCATGTCACGCGCTCTCCCTGTTTCGTGGGTGCACTATAATACAGGGTGCGACAATTTGGTAGGGGGATGCCGAAATTGAAAAAATGCGCGAAACCACGTAAAAACAAGTAGTTATCTGATAGGAGGAACGTGCCGGCATATGCAATATAATGCACATCGCTTGCGCCGATGCGAATCCACCGGCAAAAACAAAAAAGCCGCTCATCTCTGAGCGGCTTTTTAATGGAGCGGGCGATGAGATTCGAACTCACGACCCTAACCTTGGCAAGGTTATGCT
>CAZPDV010000371.1:0-2011 GCA_964585355.1 uncultured Aliiroseovarius sp. | reverse complement strand
AGGCCGTGCTGGACGCGATCGGATAGGAGGGGCGAATGCTGCGGCATATGCGCATGTCGGGCGTTCTGGCCTTTGGTGTGCTGGCCCACGTTGTGCTCTGGAGTGCCAGCGCCGGCGCTGCCGGCCCGGCCGACCCCGACCTGCAGGCCAGCCTGAATATCTGCGCGCAGAGCACCGCTGTCGGCGACACCGCCCGCGATGGGCTCGCCGCGCTGGGCTGGCAGGCGGTGGGTGCCGACCCGGCCCGGCAGGCGCGCTTTGCCGCGCTCTTTGCGGATGGCGTGGCGGCAGCCTCGGCGGAGCGCCTGACCAGCCCTGCCGAATGGGAGGCCGCCCTGGCCCAGGCGCAACCGCTTGCCGAGCTTTTGCTCGCGCGGCCGCCGGCGGTGCCACTTGTGCTTTTGCTCGCCCCGTCCCGGGACGCGGCCTTTGCGATGGTCATGGCGCCCGAGACCCCGGCGATGTTGCGCTGCTATTACGCCGGCCCGGTGGACGCCGATGCCGCGAGCCTGATCGACATGATGGCGACGATGGATCGCGGCCGGGGCGGTAATGCCGAATTCAGCCCGTTCCTGCGCGCGGTGACGATCAACCAGAACGGCACCAGCACCCGCATGGTGATCTTTGGCGGTAATGCCGCCGAGCTGGTCGGGCGTGCGCCGCATGTCGGGATGGGCGTGTCGTATTATCGCCCGTTGGGGCAGGGATAGGTGACATGGGGATGAGACAGGCAGGAACAGTTTCTCGACCCGGCGCAAAGCCCGGGCGCTGGCGGCTCGGCAGCAGTGCCGGGAAAGCCGTGGCCCTGGCGGCGCTTGTCGGCGCGACTGCCCCGGCCTTTGCCTATGAAAAAACCGGCATGCTGGATGCTGTTACGGTTGCGGCCTGCCTGGACATTCCCGACAGCCGCGACGCGGTCGGCGCGGCGCTGGCTGGGCTGGGCTGGCAACCGGTCCTGCCCGCCGACCTGGACGACACCGTGCTTGAGGGGCTGGCGCTTTACTTTGCCTCACAGCATGTTTTCGATGCGGCGCCGGATATTCGCCTGACCAGCGCGTGGGAGCGCGCCCGCACCAATGCGCGCGGCCTGACCCGGCTTGCGCCGCCCCCCGCTTCGCCCAGCTATTTCACCAGCCCCTTTGAACGGAGCATGACATGAACGATCACAGCCCGAACGACGCCTTCCAGGCCGGCTCTTTCCTGCAAGGTCAGAACGCGGAATATATCGAGCAGCTCTATGCCCGCTATGCCCGTGACCCGGAAGCGGTTGATGCAAGCTGGCGGGCCTATTTCGCCGCGCTGGGCGATAACGAGGCCGACGTGGTGGCCGAGGCCCAGGCGCCGTCATGGCAGCGGCCCGACTGGCCGCCCGAGCCGAATGACGAGCTGACCCATGCGCTGGACGGCATGTGGCCCGAGGAAACCGGGCCAAGGGATACGGCGAAGATCGCCGAGAAGATCAAGGTCGAGGCCGAAAAGCGCGAGGTCGAGGTCTCGGACGAGCAGATCAAGCGCGCCGTGCTCGACAGTATCCGCGCGCTCATGATCATCCGGGCCTATCGGATTCGCGGCCATCGCAAGGCCAATCTCGACCCGCTGGGCATGCGCGAGGTTCCGGCTCTGCCCGAGCTCGACCCGGCCTCCTATGGCTTTACCGAGGCCGACATGGACCGGCCGATCTTCATCGACAACGTGCTGGGGTTGCAGACCGCCACCATGCGCCAGATCATGGAGATCGTGAACCGCACCTATTGCGGCACCTTCGCGCTGCAATACATGCACATTTCCAACCCGGAACAGGCCGGGTGGCTCAAGGAGCGGATCGAGGGGCTGGGCAAGGAGATCCAGTTCACCCGCATGGGCCGCAAGGCGATCCTCAACAAGCTGGTCGAGGCCGAGGGGTTCGAGAAGTTCCTGCATGTGAAATACATGGGCACCAAGCGGTTTGGCCTGGATGGCGGCGAAAGCCTGATCCCGGCGATGGAACAGATCATCAAGCGCGGCGGCGCGC
>CAZPDV010000370.1:0-2013 GCA_964585355.1 uncultured Aliiroseovarius sp. | reverse complement strand
TGCAACTGCCGGTGGACGAGGTGTTTCGCATGGAACCGGAAAAGGAGCGCTGAGCATGGGCCTTGCCATTGCCGCCACCCGCCCCGGAGGCCCCGAGGTTCTGACCCCCGTCAACCTGGCCGAAGCCCGCCCCGCCCCCGGCCAGGTGGCCCTGCGCCACAGCGCCATCGGGGTCAATTTCATCGACACCTATTTCCGCTCGGGCCTGTATCCCTGGCCGGTTGAGACCGACCTGGTGCTGGGGGCCGAGGCCGCCGGCGTGATCGAGGAAGTGGGCGAGGGGGTGATCGAGTTTCGCCCCGGTCAGCGGGTGGCCTATACCCTGCCGCATGGCGCCTATTCCAGCCGCCGGGTGCTGGATGCCCGCCACCTGGTGCCGCTGCCCGATACGGTGAGCGACCCGCAGGCCGCCGCCGCCACCCTCAAGGGGCTGACCGCCTATTACCTGCTGCATCACTCCCGCCCGGTGCGCGCAGGCGACACGGTGCTGTTTCACGCTGCTGCCGGCGGGGTGGGCCTGCTGGCCGGGCAGTGGCTGGCGCATCTGGGGGTGCGCGCCATCGGCACCGCCGGGGGGGCGGAAAAATGCGCGCTGGCCCGGGCGCATGGCTATGACGCGGTGATCGACTATACCCGCGAGGATTTCGCCGAGCGGGTGCGCGAACTGACCGGCGGCGACGGGGTGGTGGCGGTCTATGATTCGGTCGGGCGCGACACGCTCCGGGGCTCGCTTGCCTGCCTTGCCCCCTTTGGCACCCTGGTCAGTTTCGGCCAGAGCTCGGGACCGATCGAGGATTTCCGCATCTCGGACCTGGCACAGGGCTCGCTCAGCGTCACGCGGCCGGTGCTGTTCGACTTCACCCGCGACCGCGCCTGGCTGACCAGGGCGGCGGCAGAGCTCTTTCGCCTGATCGGCGAAGGGGTGTTGAAGGTCGAGGTCAATCAGCGCTATCCATTGGCCGACGCGGCCGAGGCCCACCGGGCCCTGGAAGCCCGCGCAACCACGGGATCGACCATCCTGATCCCCTGAAAAGGAGAAAGCACATGGCGGCTGGCGATGTAATCTGGACCTGGTTCAAGGGCGACTGGCACCAGGGCAACGTGCCGATCATGGGCGCGGCCGATCACGGCACCTGGCTGGGCTCGCTGGTCTTTGACGGCGCCCGCGCCTTCGAGGGCATGACCCCGGATCTCGAGGCGCATATGGCGCGGGTCAATGCCTCGACCGAGCCGATGGGCCTGAAACCCACCATGAGCACCCAGGAACTGGTGGCGCTGGTGCAAGAGGGGCTGGGCCGCTTCGCCCCGGAGGCCGCCGTCTATATCCGGCCCATGTACTGGTCCACCGAAGGCGGGCGCGGGGTGGTGGTGCCGGACCCGGATTCCACCGCCTTTGCCCTGTGCCTGGAGCAGATACCCATGGCGCCTGCCGATGCCGGTCAGCGCCTGGGCCGCACCCGCTTCGTGCGCCCGATGCTGAGCATGGCGCCGGTCAATGCCAAGGCCGCCTGTCTCTATCCCAATAACGGCCGCATGATCCGCGAGGCCCAGGCGCGCGGCTTTGACAATGCGCTGGTGGCCGACGCGCTTGGCAATGTGGCCGAGACCGCCACCTCCAACATCTTCCTGGTGCGCGACGGGGTGGTGCAGACCCCGGTGCCCAACGGCACCTTTCTTGACGGCATCACCCGGCAGAGGATCATCAGGCTGCTGCGCGCCGATGGGGTCGAGGTGCAGGAAACCACCCTGAGCTTTGACGATTTTTCCGGGGCCGACGAGGTGTTCATGACCGGCAACATGAGCAAGGTCACCCCGGTCCTGGCCTTCGAGGATCGCGACTATGAGATCGGGCCGATGACCCGGCGGGCGCGGGAATTGTACTGGAACTGGGCGCGCGAAACCGCGTGACGCGGGCGCTCCCGCCCGGCGCGGCCTGCGGCCTGCGCCGGTTGGGGGGTGCTCATCCTGCGGATGAGCCTGATTCGAGGCCTCCGGCGGGGATATTTCCGAACA
>CAZPDV010000369.1:0-2043 GCA_964585355.1 uncultured Aliiroseovarius sp. | reverse complement strand
GCGCCACCGGCGTCTTTTCGCCCTCGGAATGGATCAGCACATCGCCCACCGCCAGCACCCGGCCCAGTTTCAACAGCCGGGTTTCGGCCACCAGGTCGCGCCCGGCGGCGGGCTTGCGCATGAAGTCGATCGAGCAATTCGTGGTCACTGCCAGCGCCCTGGGGCCGATCATCGCCAGGATCGCCAGATAGACCGCCACATCGGCAAGCGTGAACATGGTCGGCCCGGATATGGTGCCGCCGGGGCGCAGATGGCTGTGATCGACCCGCATTTTCAGGCTCAGACGCATGGGCGCCAGCGCGATCACCTCGAACGCCCCGGCAACCTGCGGGAAATGCGCCTGCATGAAGGCGTGCAACTGACCCGGCGTCATTTCGAGTTCCATCTTCC
Source organism: uncultured Aliiroseovarius sp. (assembly GCA_964585355.1). GTDB lineage: Bacteria > Pseudomonadota > Alphaproteobacteria > Rhodobacterales > Rhodobacteraceae > JAAEUB01. Next base: position 1,653 of record CAZPDV010000369.1, on the reverse strand, counting down.
CCCCTTGGACAGGCATGCTATCAAGGGCCATCATGGCAGCGGAGGAAAACATGAGCCAGAAAATTCTGTTGCGCGAGGATCACGGCGCGGTGGCGCGGCTGACCCTGAACCGGCCCGAGGCGCTCAACGCCCTGTCGGATGCGATGCTGGCCGAACTCAAGGACGCCTTCGCGCGGCTGTCCACCGACAGCAGCATCCGCGCGGTGGTGCTGGCCGGGGCCGGCAAGGCGTTCTGCGCCGGCCACGACCTGAAGGAAATGCAGGCGGCGCGGGCGACCGAAGATGGGGGGGCGGCCTATTTTCTTGACCTGTTCACCCGCTGCGGCGACGTGATGCAGGCGATCCCCGCCCTGCCCCAGCCGGTAATTGCCGAGGCCCATGGCATCGCCACCGCCGCGGGCTGCCAGCTGGTGGCCTCCTGCGACATGGCCGTGGCCGCCGAAGGCACCCGCTTTGGCGTCAACGGGGTCAATATCGGCCTGTTCTGCTCGACCCCGATGGTGGCATTGAGCCGCAACATCCCGCGCAAATTTGCCTTCGAGATGCTCAGCACCGGGGAATTCATCGACGCCGCGCGGGCGCATGAAGTCGGGCTGGTCAACCGGGTGGTGGCGCCCGAAGCGCTGACCGAGGCCACCATGGAGCTTGCCCAGACCATTGCCGGCAAGCTTGGCCGCGCGGTGCGGATCGGCAAGCGGGCCTTCTACCAGCAGGCCGAGATGGGGCTGGCCGAGGCCTATCGGTTCACCGGTCAGGTCATGGCCGAAAACATGATGTACGAAGAAACCGCCGAGGGGGTGCAGGCCTTTATCGAGAAGCGGCGCCCGGACTGGAACCAGGGGTGAGGCCGCGCTGGCGGAAATGAGTATTTTGGGAAAGATGAAAGTGTGTATACTGTCGCATACCATCTTTCCAAGCGCGACGAAACCCGCTAGAAGGCGCCAAATCAACATCTCAGCCACGTGAAAGGGGCGCTTATGGACAAGATCAAGGTTGAAAACCCCGTCGTCGAGCTTGACGGCGACGAGATGACCCGCATCATCTGGCATTTCATCAAGGAAAAGCTGATCCTGCCTTATCTGGATATCGACCTGAAATATTACGACCTGTCGATCCAGAAACGCGATGAAACCGACGACCAGATCACCGTGGACGCGGCCGAGGCGATCAAGAAATACGGCGTCGGCGTGAAATGCGCCACCATCACCCCGGACGAGGCCCGGGTCGAGGAATTCGGGCTCAAGAAGATGTGGCGCAGCCCCAACGGCACCATCCGCAACATTCTGGGCGGGGTGGTGTTCCGCGCGCCGATCATCTGCTCGAACGTGCCGCGCCTGGTGCCAGGCTGGACCAAGCCGATCGTGATCGGCCGCCACGCCTTCGGGGATCAGTATCGCGCCACCGATTTCCGCTTTCCCGGCCCCGGCAAGCTGAGCATCAAGTTCGTCGGGGACGATGGCGAAGTGATCGAACACGAGGTTTATGACGCCCCCGGCTCGGGCGTGGCCATGGCCATGTACAACCTCGACGACAGCATCCGCGATTTTGCCCGGGCCTCGTTCAACTATGGGCTCGACAAGGGCTGGCCGGTCTATCTGTCCACCAAGAACACCATCCTCAAGGCCTACGACGGCCGCTTCAAGGATATCTTCC
>CAZPDV010000368.1:0-2052 GCA_964585355.1 uncultured Aliiroseovarius sp. | reverse complement strand
TGGTCACGTCAAGCGCCGTGGTCGGCTCGTCCGCGATCAGAAGCTCCGGCCCGTTGGCCAGCGCCATGGCGATCATCACCCGCTGACGCTGACCGCCGGAAAGCTGATGCGGATAGGCGTCAAGCCGGGTTTCCGGCTGATCTATCCCGACCTTTTCCAGAAGCTCGATGATACGCGCGCGCACCGCCGGGCCGCGCAGGCCCTGGTGCAGCTCGATCGATTCGGCCAGCTGTTTTTCCAGCGTATGCAGCGGGTTGAGCGAGGTCATCGGCTCCTGAAAGATGAAGGAAATGTCGTTGCCGCGCACATCCTGCAGCACGCTTTGCGGCGCGCCGATCATCTCGCGCCCCTCGTATCTTACCGAGCCGCTGATGCGGGCGCTGTCCGGCAGAAGCGCGACCGTGGAAAGCGCGGTGACCGATTTTCCCGAGCCGCTCTCGCCCACCAGCGCCACGGTCTCGCCCCGGTCGATATGCAGCGACACGCCGCGCACCGCCGGGATCTCGCGCCCGTCCTGCCGGAAGCTGACCGACAGGTTTTCGATCTCGAGCACGCTCATTGAAAGGTCTTTCTGGGGTCGAAAGCGTCGCGCACGCCCTCGAAGATGAACACCAGCAGGCTGAGCAGCACCGAGAAGGTGATGAAGGCGGTAAAGCCCAGCCACGGCGCCTGCAGGTTCTGCTTGGCCTGGCGGGTCAGTTCGCCCAGCGACGGCGCCGATGAAGGCAGGCCGAAACCCAGGAAATCGAGCGAGGCCAGCGTGGCGATGGCGCCGGTGATGATGAAGGGCATGAAGGTGAGCGTCGCCACCATGGCATTGGGCAGCATGTGGCGGAACATGATCACCCGGTTACTGACGCCGAGCGCGCGCGCCGCACGCACATATTCGAAATTGCGCGCGCGCAGAAACTCGGCCCGCACCAGCCCCACCAGCGCCGGCCAGCCAAACAGGATGGTGACGAATACCAAAAGCCAGAAGCCGCGCCCGAGAACGGCAAACAGGATGATGATGACGTAAAGCGAAGGGGTCGAGCCCCAGATTTCCAGCAGGCGTTGAAAGATCAGGTCGGTCTTGCCGCCGAAATAGCCCTGCACCGCGCCGGCGGCGATGCCGATGATCGAGGATATGGTGGTAACGATGATGGTGAAGATCACCGACAGGCGAAAGCCATAGATCACCCGCGCCAGCACGTCGCGCGCGGTGTCGTCGGTGCCCAGCCAATGCTGCGCGTCCGGCGGGCTGGGGGCGGCGGTGCCGATATCGTTGATGGTGTTGTAGCTGTAGCGGATCGGCGGCCAGAGCATCCAGCCCTTGTCGATGGGCTGGCCCGCCACCACCCGGTCGGCGGCATCCGCGATCACCCCTTGCGGGTCGTCCCAGCAGGCATCCAGCCCGCCCGAAACGATCAGGCACTGGATCTCGATATCGCGATAGCCCGCCTCGGTCTTGAAATCGCCGCCAAAGGCGGTTTCCGGGTAGAAGCGGAAGATCGGCATGTAGAAGCCGCCGCGATACTTCACCAGGATCGGCTTGTCATTGGCCAGGAACTCGGCAAACAGCGACAGTCCGAACAGCACGCCGAAAATGATCAGGGACCAGAAGGCGCGGGAATTGCGGCGGAAATTGCGCCAGCGGCGCTGATTGATCGGCGACAGGCGCATCAGACCTCCCGCCGCTCGAAGTCGATGCGCGGATCGACAAAGACATACATCAGGTCGGACAGGATCCCCACCACCAGCCCGACCAGGCCAAACACGAAAAGCGTGCCGAAGATGATCGGATAGTCGCGCTGAAGCGTCGCCTCGAACCCCATCCGCCCCAGCCCGTCAAGCGAGAACAGCGTCTCGATAATCACCGAGGAACCGAAGAAGATGCCCAGGAACTGCGAGGGAAAGCCGGCAATGACGATCAGCATGGCGTTGCGAAACACATGGCCATAGAGCACCCGACGCTCGGACAGGCCCTTGGCGCGGGCGGTGACCACGTATTGTTTCTTGATCTCGTCGAGAAAGCTGTTCTTGGTGAGCAGCGTCAGGGTGGCGAACCCGGAA
>CAZPDV010000367.1:0-2053 GCA_964585355.1 uncultured Aliiroseovarius sp. | reverse complement strand
ACCGTCTTGCCCACGCCGGCGCCGCCGAACAGGCCGATCTTGCCGCCCTTGGTATAGGGGGCCAGCAGGTCGATCACCTTGATGCCGGTGACCAGCACTTCCGACTGGGTGGACTGTTCCGAGAAATCCGGCGCGTCCTGGTGGATGGCGCGGCGGGTCTTGGTCTCGATCGGGCCCTTTTCGTCCACCGGCTCGCCCATCACGTTCAGGATCCGGCCCAGGGTGGCATTGCCCACCGGCACCGAGATCGGCTCGCCCAGAGCGGTCACTTCCTGGCCACGCACCAGGCCTTCGGTCGAGTCCATCGCCACCGTGCGGACGGTGTTTTCGCCCAGGTGCTGCGCCACTTCCAGAACCAGCCGGTTACCGTTGTTATCGGTTTCAAGAGCATCCAGAATGGGGGGGAGTTCCCCTTCAAACTGAACGTCCACAACGGCGCCAATCACCTGGGTGATCTTGCCGGTCGCTTTCGCTTTTGCCATGTCGTTTCTCCGGTTTCGGTTAGAGCGCCTCGGCGCCCGAAATGATTTCGATGAGTTCGTTGGTGATGACTGCCTGACGCGAGCGGTTGAACTCGATGGTCAGCTTGTCGATCATCTCGCCCGCATTGCGGGTGGCGTTGTCCATGGCGCTCATCCGCGCGCCCTGTTCCGAGGCCGCGTTTTCCAGCAGCGCCGAGAAGATCTGGGTCGCCACGCCGCGCGGCAGCAGCTCCTTGAGGATCGAGGCCTCGCCCGGCTCGTAGTCATAGACCGTGGCCGCACCCTGGGCTTCGCCCGCGTCGCCATCGAAGGCGGCAGGAATGATCTGGGTGGCGGTGGGCACCTGGTTGATCACGCTGGCGAAGGTGTTGAAAAAGATCGTCGCCACGTCGAACTCGCCCGCCTCGAACCGCTGGATGATGCCCTGGGCGGCATCGCGGGCGATGTCATAGCCGATATGCTTGACCCCGCCCAGATCCACATGGTCGATCATCCGGTCGCCATATTCGCGCTTGAGCTGCTCGCGCCCCTTCTTGCCGATGGTCAGGATCTTGACCGTCTTGCCATGGGCCTCAAGCTCCATGATCCGGGCCCGCGCCAGGCGCACGATCGACGAATTGAAGCCGCCGCACAGGCCGCGCTCGGAGGTCATCACCACGATCAGGTGCACCTGGTCCGAGCCGGTCCCGGCCAACAGCTTCGGCGCGTCGCCCGCATCCCTGGCCGCCTGCGCCAACCCGGCCATGACGGCATGGAACCGCTCGGCATAGGGCCGCGAGGCTTCCGCCGCCTCCTGGGCGCGCCGCAGCTTGGCGGCGGCGACCATCTGCATCGCTTTGGTGATCTTCCGGGTCGAGGTGATCGACTCGATCCGGATTTTCAGGTCCTTGAGGCTTGGCATCAGCCAGTCTCCCTATCCGTTATCCGGTTCAAGCAAAATCCTTGGCAAAGCTGTCAATGGCAGCCTTGACCTTTTCCTCGATCTCGCCCTTGATCTTGGGGTCCTTCTCGGTGATTTCCTTGAGCAGATCGGCATGGTTGCTGCGCAGGTGGTTCAGCAGGCCCTCTTCGAACCGGCCAACCTCGCGCACGTCGATCTTGTCCAGATAGCCATGCGTGCCGGCATAGATCACCACCACGATTTCGGCATTGGTCAGCGGCGAATATTGCGGCTGTTTCATCAGCTCGGTCAGCCGCGCGCCGCGGTTGAGCAGCGCCTGGGTGGCGGCGTCGAGATCCGAGCCGAACTGCGCGAAGGCCGCCATTTCGCGGTACTGCGCCAGCTCCAGCTTGACCGGCCCGGCCACCGATTTCATCGCGTTGGTCTGGGCCGAGGAGCCCACCCGGCTGACCGACAGGCCGGTATTCACGGCCGGGCGGATGCCCTGGTAAAACAGCTCGGTCTCAAGGAAGATCTGACCGTCGGTGATCGAGATCACGTTGGTCGGGATAAAGGCCGACACGTCGCCGCCCTGGGTCTCGGTGATCGGCAGCGCGGTCAGCGAGCCGGCGCCGAAATCCTCGTTCAGCTTGGCCGAACGCTCCAGCAGGCGCGAGTGCAGGTAGAACAC
>CAZPDV010000366.1:0-2072 GCA_964585355.1 uncultured Aliiroseovarius sp. | reverse complement strand
GAATGATGCATTCGCTGTCAGACGAGCTTTGAAAGATCGAGCCATGTTCGATCAGCTCGCGCCGGAGCGCCTCGGCATTGGTGATGTTGCCGTTATGCGCGATGGCGGCGCCGCCCAGGGAGAACTCGCCGAAAAACGGCTGCACGTCGCGGATCGCCGCCCCCTTCTTGCCGGCGGTGGAATAGCGCACATGGCCGATCGCCAGCGGGCCGGGCAGGGTGCGCATCAGGCTGGCCCTGGTGAAATTGTCGCGCACATAGCCAAAGCGGCGGGCCGAGTTGAAGCCCTCCTCGGGGTCATGGCTGACGATGCCGCCGGCCTCCTGCCCGCGATGCTGCAGGGCATGCAGGCCAAGCGCCACGAAATTGGCGGCGTCGCTGGGCCCGATCACCCCAAAGATGCCGCATTCCTCGCGCAGCTTGTCGTCGTCAAAGGGGTGGGCCGGGGGCAGGGCGGGCATCTGGGGCATCTGGCAGCAGCTCCGAATCCATGGGCGGATGCCCTGTCATAGCCGCGCCGGGCGGTTCTGTCACCTGTCTGATATGGGGCGCGATCAGTTCTCCGGTTTCGCCAGGTGCCAGACCCCGCCGATGCCATCGCCATTGATGTCGCCGGGGCGGGAATCGCCCGCGTACAGATAGAGCGGCCGCCCCTTGTAGGCGATCTGCCAGCTGCCGTCCTCACGCTGAAACAGGCTGTAATTCTCGCCCAGTTCGCTGCCCTGGGGCAGGGTGGCGGGCGGCCATTTGGCGGCACAGTCACCGCTGCAGGTCGAGCTCAGCGGCCCGTCCTTGTCATAGGTATAGAGCGACATGTGGTTCTGGTACATCATATAGACCTGACCCTTGAAGGCGCGGCTGTGCACCAGAGCATTGCCATGGCTGTTGGCGGCGGCCGGGCCGGCCAGGGTCAGCATGGCGGCGAAGGCGATCATGGGGCGGGCGATCTGCATGGGCGGCTCCTGTTGCTTTCCGTTGCTTCGGGCGCAGGATGGATCAGGGCGCGCCGACAAGCCACGCCCCGCGCCCACACGCGCCTTCACAAGCGCGCGACCTAGCGCCCGCTGCAATCGTAATGCGCCACGCCTTGGGGGGCGGCGATCATGGCGGCCTCGTTGCTGGTCACGTCATAAAGGGTGCAGATATTGTTGTTGAAGTCATAGTCGAAGCTGCGGCACCAGTCGTTCTGATCGCAGCGCCCCTCGCAATCCACCGGGCCAAGGTCGCTGGGAATGGTCAGCCCCGGATTGGCATTGAGCCGCGAGGCCGGATAGCTGCCGGGCGAGGCGCATTGCGAGACCGGCGGCGTGCCCACGGTGGGCGCAGGCGGCGCGGGCGGGGGCGGAAGCTGACCGGGGATCGGCACCAGGTCGGGCAGGGTGATCGGATCGGACCCGAGATCCGGGCAGGCGGGTTTGCCGGCCCATTCCCGCAGCTGAGGCTCAAGCTGGAACAGCGAGTTGGGATAGTACATCTGCGCCAGAAGCGCCGAACGGTTGTCAAGCGTGCCGGCAAGCGCCCAGGCCAGGTCCAGGTCGCAGATGGTGCACTTATCGCCCTTTGCCGCCTGAAACACCCCGTTGATCTGCCATTGCGCCATTTCATAGCGCTCATTGGCCAGCCGGCACAGCGCCGCATTGCTGTCCTGGCAATCGCCCACCCGGTCAAGGAAGCGGTCGCCCTGCTTTATCAAACTGCGGGCCTCATCCAGCGAAAAGCCGTCAAGCACGCGGCAGATTTCGCGCGCCCGGGCCGGTACAGCGGCAAGCGACAGGGCAAGCAGCAGGGCTGCAAAACGGCTTGGAAAGTGAATGAATGAAAACATCTTGGTCTCCTGGTCATGGGGTGTCCCTGCTCATGGTTTCCTCTCCGATTCCCGGGTCGCCGGGGCGCGGTTTCTCAGCGCCCCTGACAGACGAAATGCGAATATCCCTGCGGTGCCGGCAACAGGCCGACCTCCTCCTTGGTGCGGTCGTGCAGGATGCAGATGCTGTTGTTGAAATCCATGTCGAAGCTGCGGCACCAGTCGTTCTGATCGCAGCGCCCCTGACAATCGTCAAAATAGGTGACGCC
>CAZPDV010000365.1:0-2078 GCA_964585355.1 uncultured Aliiroseovarius sp. | reverse complement strand
GGCCTTGGCAATGGCCTCGTCCAGCTCGGCCTGAATCTCGGCCTTGGTCTCGGCGACGATCCTGTTTGCCTCGGCACGGGCATCGGCCAGCGCCTTGTTATAGGCCTCTTCCGCCTCGACCGCCTTCTGCTTGAGCTCCTCGGCCGCGGCCAGGTCGCCGGTGATGGTGCCCTGACGCTCGGACAGGACCGCCTCGATCCGGGGCAGCACGATGCGGCTGAGAATGAGGAAGATCACCACCAGCGAAACGGCCAGCCAGAAGATCTGGTTGGGGAAGGTGCTGATGTCGAGCTGCGGCATGCCGCCCGAGGCCTCGGACGCGTGGCCCGCAGCCTCGGCTGCCATGGCGCCGGCGGCTTCTGTGGTGGGTGTCGTCATCGGAACGTCCTCCTGGGAACCTGTCTATACCGGCGCGCCCGTCCTGGACAGGCGCCCCGGCCGAAAGGGTTGGTCCTGAAGGATCAGACGGCGAACATCAGCAGCAGCGCCACCAGGAACGAGAAGATCCCGAAGGCCTCGGCAAAGGCGATGCCGATGAACAGCATGGCGGTCTGCGACGCCGCCGCGGCCGGGTTGCGCAGGGCGCCGGACAGGAAGTTGCCGACAATGGTGCCCACGCCCATCGCCGCGCCGCCCATGCCGACTGTGGCCAGGCCTGCGCCGATGAACTTGCCCATTTCTACGATATCGCCTTCCATGGTGTTTCTCCTTGTGTTGGAATTTGGCTGAATTTCAGGTGTTTCGGTGAGTTTCGGGCCGACCTAGTGCGACGGATGCAGCGCATCCTTGAGATAGACACAGGTCAGGATGGTAAAGACATAGGCCTGGATGAAGGCCACCAGCACGTCCATGCCGAACATGCCGACAATGCCGATCAGCGCGATCGGCGCGATCAGCACCGAGGCCGCGAAGGAGGCGAACACCTCGATCACCGCGTGGCCGGCCATGATGTTGCCGGCAAGACGAATCGAGTGGCTGACCGGGCGCACGAAATACGAGATCACCTCGATGATCGCCAGGACCGGGCGCAGTATCAGCGGCGCCTGGTTGACCCAGAACAGGCCGAGAAACTTGACCCCGTGCAGGTAGAAGCCGATCAGCGTGACCGAGAAGAAGACCAGCAGTGCCAGCACCACGGTCACCGCGATCTGGGAGGTGACCGAGAAGCTCAGCGGGATCAGGCCCAGGAAGTTGGTGAAGATGATGAACACGAACAGGGTCATGATATAGGGGAAGTATTTCAGCCCCTCCTTGCCGGCAACATCGCGCACCATCTGATAGACAAAGCCATAGGCAAGCTCGGCCACCGACTGGGTTGCCGAGGGGATGATGGCGCGCCGGCGGGTGCCCAGCACCATGAGGGCGAAGACCAGCAGCACCGCGATCCCCATCCACAGCGCCGCGTTGGTGGGCGTGTACCAGTGCAGGGGCCCGTCGCCGAACAGCGGCTTGACGGTGAACTGGTGCATCGGGTCAATGGCGGGGCCTGCGGCTTCCATCATTTCGGCTTCTGCTGACACGTCTCAATCCCTTCGTTTCTCATCCGGCCCGGCGCCCTCGGGCCCCGCGCCATCTTCGCTTTCCTTCCCGGTCGCTGCCCCGGTCGCCGCCCGGCCCATCTCGCGCGCCGTCTCGAGCATCACATTGACGCCCGCGGCAAAGCCGAACAGCGTGAACACAACCAAAAGCCATGGCCGCGTTCCGAACAGCACGTCGAGCCCATAGCCAAGCCCGACCCCGATGCCGATCCCGACCACCAGCTCCACCACCATCCGCCAGGCATATTGCGCCTGGCTGAACGAGCGCTCGGCATCGCTGGCCGCGTCCGGCTCGGCCGCCTTGCGGGCCGCCGCCAGCCGCTGCTCCAGCGCCTCCAGGCGTTTGGCATCAGGCTCTTCAGACATGGCGTGCTGCCCTCAAGGGTTCGTGCCGTTGCTAAGCGCAGGCCGGGTCGGAGTCAATATGCGCAAGCGGATTGCGGGTGCTTGCTAACACACAGAAAATAAATGAAAATTTCGGTTCGTGATTCTTGGCCCTGTCGGGCGCCGGCCCTGTCGGCGCTGAAAACCGGCGAAAAG
>CAZPDV010000364.1:0-2096 GCA_964585355.1 uncultured Aliiroseovarius sp. | reverse complement strand
AGACCGATGAACATGCCGAACTCGGTGATGTTCTTGACCTCGCCCTCGACCTCGGTGCCCGGCGGGAATTTCTCGGCAAAGACCTCCCACGGGTTGCGCTGGGTCTGCTTGAGGCCCAGCGACACGCGCCGCTTGGCCCCGTCGATTTCCAGCACCATGACTTCGACTTCCTGGCTGGTCGAGACGATCTTGCCGGGATGCACGTTCTTCTTGGTCCAGGACATTTCCGAAACGTGGACCAGCCCCTCGACCCCCGGCTCCAGTTCGACGAAGGCGCCGTAATCGGTGATGTTGGTCACCCGGCCCTTGTGCACGCTGCCCAGCGGGTACTTGGCGCCCACCAGATCCCACGGGTCTTCCTGCAGCTGCTTGAGGCCAAGGCTGATGCGGTGGGTTTCCTTGTTGATCTTGATGACCTGGACGTTGATGGTCTCGCCGATCGACAGGATCTCGGACGGATGATTGACCCGACGCCATGCCATGTCGGTGACGTGGAGCAGGCCGTCAACGCCGCCCAGATCGACAAAGGCACCATATTCGGTGATGTTCTTGACCACGCCTTCGACCACCTGCCCCTCGGACAGGTTGGCGATGACCTCGGCGCGCTGTTCGGCGCGGCTCTCTTCCAGAATGGCGCGGCGCGAGACCACGATATTGCCGCGGCGGCGATCCATCTTGAGAATCTGGAAGGGCTGCTTGAGGCCCATCAGCGGACCGGCGTCGCGCACCGGGCGCACATCCACCTGGCTGCCGGGCAGGAAGGCCACCGCGCCGCCCAGATCGACGGTGAAGCCGCCCTTGACCCGGCCAAAGATGGCGCCCTCGACGCGCTCGCCGGCGGCATAGGCCTTTTCCAGACGGTCCCAGGCTTCTTCACGGCGGGCCATCTCGCGGGAGATGACGGCTTCGCCCTTGGCGTTTTCCACCTGGCGCAAAAAGACTTCGACTTCGTCGCCGACCTCCACTTTCGGGGCTTCGCCGGGCTCGGCAAATTCTTTCAGATCGACCCGACCCTCCATCTTGTAGCCCACGTCGATAATGGCCTGGCCCGCCTCGATGGCGATGACCTTGCCCTTGACAACAGAGCCTTCCTTGGGGGTGTCGATCTCGAAGCTTTCGTTAAGGAGGGCTTCGAATTCCTCCATGGTTGCATTGGCGCTCATGAGCGTGTTCGTTCCTTTTCAAGTTTTCCGGGCCGCGCGGTTGTCTCCGCGGGTCTTTCGGTTGCCTTTGGTCAAGCGGACAAAAACAAAGAGGGTCGGGGGATTTCCGACCCTGCTCAGGCTCTCGCGGCCTCTTGACAGGGGGCATATAACGCGGCTCGGCCTTGTGCGCAAGGGTAGCGTGTCAAAAGTCGCGCCCTGGGCACCCGGGAACATGACGCCCCGCCTGCCGCCTCTTTTGCCCCTCTTCTTCTGTTGGCAAATATCCTGGGGGTTTGGGGGCAAAGCCCCCAGGCGGGCACCGCGTTTTCCGGGTCATTCTGCCCGGCGCAGCGCGGCCGAGACCTGTTCGGTGGCCGCCGCGACCGCCTGGGCAATGGTCATGTCTGACGTGTCGAGCAGCAGCGCATCCTCGGCGGGTTTCATCGGTGCCTCGGCGCGGCCGGCATCACGGGCGTCGCGCTGGCGCACTTCCTCCAGGATTTCCTCGAACGGGCGGGCCTGGCCCAGCTCCTTCCAGCGCCGTTGCGCGCGCACCTCCGGGCTGGCCGTGACATAGAGCTTCACCTCGGCCTCGGGGCAGATCACCGTGCCGATATCGCGCCCGTCCAGGATGGCGCCGCCGTCGCGCCGGGCAAAGGCGCGCTGAAAATCAAGCAGCGCGGCGCGCACTTCGGGAATCACCGCCACCCGGCTTGCCGCCTCGGCCACCGCATTGTTGCGCAGATCGCCCTCCAGGTCCTGGGGCGTGAGGCGGCGCGCGGCCTCGACCGGATCGGCCCCGGCCAGCATGCGCGCCCCCACCGCCCGATAGAGCAACCCGGTATCGAGATATGCAAACCCGAAACGCCTGGCCAATGCCCGCGCGATGGTGCCCTTGCCAGCGGCGGCGGGGCCGTCACGCTTCCGCTCCGAGGGCGCCCACCACGGCGC
>CAZPDV010000363.1:0-2099 GCA_964585355.1 uncultured Aliiroseovarius sp. | reverse complement strand
GATTGCTGGTGCTCGCTAACACGCAGAAAATAAATGAAAATTTCGGTTCGCGATTCTTGGCCCTGTCGGGCGCCGGCCCTGTCGGCGCTGAAAACCGGCGAAAAGCCATATTCAACCGTCCGGTTGAACTTTGTTCGGCGCGTCGTGGCAAGTGACATCAGGGGACACTGCCGGCGCTGCCGCGAAAATGCGCGAGGGCGGATTCTCCGGTCGCGAATCCCGGGTCAGTATGGGTCATGGCGCCCTTTCGCCGGGCGGGTACACTTAACCGGATGGTTGACCTTTCCGGCCCGCCGGCGCTAGTCAGGGCCATGACCGACCCGCTGGATCTTGTCTTTGCCGCCCTGTCCGACCCGACCCGCCGGGCGATCCTGACCATGTTGCTTGAGGATGACATGGCGGTGACCGATGTGGCCGAGCCGTTCGAGATGTCGCTGGCGGCGATTTCCAAGCACCTGGCCATTCTGACCAGGGCCGGGCTGATCAGCCAGGAGAAGCGCGGTCGGGTGAAGTGGTGCAAGCTCGAGCCGGACGCGCTCAGGGCGGCCTCGGTATGGATGCAGGGGTTCGGGCAGTTCGAGCCGATCAACCTTGACGCCTTCGAGCGGTTTCTCGAACGCGAGCTGGAGGGATAGCCGGGCTCAGTGCCGGCCCTGGCACAGGCCATGGTCGCCAAAGGCGGTCAGGATCGAGCACGGCCCGTCGCCCTTGCCGTCACAGCTTTCGCGGATGCGCACCAGTTCGCGCTCCAGCGCCTTGAGCCGCCTGATACGGTCGCGCACGTCTTTCAGGTGCGCCTCGGCAATGGCGTGGCTGTCGGCGCAGGCGGCGCCGCCCTTGCCCTCAAGCCGGATCAGCGCCCGGATCGCCCCGAGCGACAGGCCCAGGTCGCGGGCGTGGCGGATGAAGTTCAGCCGGTCGAGCCCGGCCTGCGAATAGCGGCGCTGGTTGCCGCGGCTGCGCCCCTGATGCGCGAGCAGGCCCTGTTGTTCGTAATACCGGATGGTGGTGACCTTGACCCCGGTGGCGCGGGAAAGCTGGCCGATGGAAAACATGCAAAAGCCCCTTGAAGCTACAGTTACTATAGGGATTAGAGTGCCGGCCGAACAGGAACAAGAGCAAAAAGGGGGCGCAAATGGCCCACGATCATTCACACAGGCACGCGCATGGGCATGGCCATCACCACCACCATGTGGACCCGGATGCGGGCGACGCCAGGGTGGCCATGGCGGTGGGGGTCAACGTGGCGCTGACCGTGGCGCAGATTGTCGGCGGGGTGCTGTCGGGCTCGGTGGCGCTGATCGCCGACGCCATTCACAACCTGTCGGATGCGGCGTCGCTGGGCATTGCCTTTTTCGCCCGCAAGATCGCGCGCCGGCCCACCGATGCGGGCATGACCTTCGGCTACAAGCGGGCCGAGCTGATCGCGGCGCTGATCAATTACACCACGCTGATCGTGATCGGGTTCTACCTGATTTACGAGGGCATCATGCGGTTCTTTGCCCCGCCCGAGGTGGCCGGCTGGATGGTGATCATCGTGGCCGGCATTGCCCTGGCGGTGGACCTTGCCACGGCGCTGCTGACCTGGAAACTGTCGAAGGACAGCGCCAATATCCGCGCGGCCTTCCTGCACAACGTGGCCGATGCGCTGGGCTCGGTGGCGGTGATCGTGGTGGGGATCCTGATCGTCGCCTTCGACTGGCGGCTGGCCGACCCGATCGCCACCCTGGGCATTGCCGGCTATATCCTGTGGATGGGGTTTGCCGAGATCCGGGGCGTGATCCATATCCTGATGCTGGGCAGCCCGCCCTGGATCGACCCCGAGGCGGTGCTGGCCGAAATGGGCGCGGTCGAGGGGGTGGAAAACGTCCACCACCTGCATGTCTGGCAGATCAGCGAAGATACGGTTTCGCTCGAGGCGCATGTGGTGGTCACCCCCGCCCACTGGCCCGATTGCCAGACGGTCAAGGAGGCGGTCAAGGCGCGGCTGGCGCAGGTCTTTGACGTGGCGCATGTGACCCTGGACATGGAGGGGCCGGGCACTGCCTGCGACGGGGCGTCGGCCATCGGTGGATAAGCTATAACCCGGGCGCTTTGCT
>CAZPDV010000362.1:0-2126 GCA_964585355.1 uncultured Aliiroseovarius sp. | reverse complement strand
GTCGGCGATGTGGCGCACCATCGACAGGTCGTGGCTGATGAACAGATAGGTCAGGCCCAGCTTTTTCTGCAGGTCCTCGAGCAGGTTGACCACCTGCGCCTGGATCGACACGTCCAGCGCCGCGATCGGTTCGTCGCAGACGATGAATTTGGGGTTGAGCGCAAGCGCGCGGGCAATGCCGATGCGCTGGCGCTGGCCGCCGGAAAATTCGTGCGGGTAGCGGTCCGAGAAGCTGCGGTTGAGCCCCACCGCATCCATCAGCTCATGCACCCGGGCGCGCCGCTGGGCGCGGCTCATGTCGGTATGTTCCACCAGCGGTTCGCCGATGATGCCCTCGACCGTCAGGCGCGGGTTCAGGCTGGCCTGCGGGTCCTGGAACACCATCTGCATGGTCGGGCGCAGGCTGCGCAGCCGGGCCTGGGGGAGGTCGCCGATCTCGTGCCCGTCAATGGTGATCGAGCCGCCGGTGATGTCATAGAGCCTGAGAATGGCGCGGCCGCAGGTGGACTTGCCGCAGCCGGATTCGCCCACCAGCCCCAGGGTTTCGCCCTCGTAAATGTCAAAGGACACGCCATCGACCGCCTTGACGTCGCCCACATGGCGCCTGAGCACGCCGGCGTGAATCGGGAAATACATCCTGAGGTCGCGCACCTCGATCAGCTTTCTGGCCCCCTTGCTCAGGTCAAACATGGGCAACCTCCGGCGCCTCTTCCCGGGCCCCTGCTGCCAGGTGGCAGGCCACGAGGTGGTCCGGCCCGACCGGCTCCAGCACCGGGTTTTCCCGCCCGCAGATCTCCATCGCCCTGGGGCAGCGGTCGCGGAACGGGCAGGCGGTGGGGGCCGCGCCCAGGATCGGCGGTTGCCCCTCGATCACCTTGAGCCGCTCGGCGCGGGCGCCGCGCACATGCGGAATGGTTTCCAGCAGGGCTTCGGTATAGGGGTGGCGGGGATGCTTGAACAGGTCGCGCACCGCCGCCTGTTCCACCACCTGGCCGCCATACATCACCATCACCCGGTCGGCGATGCCGGCGATCACCCCCAGGTCATGGGTGATCCAGATGATTGCCATGCCCAGCTTCTGGCGCAATTCCCTGACCAGTTCCAGGATCTGCGCCTGGATGGTCACGTCCAGCGCCGTGGTCGGTTCGTCGGCGATCAGCACTTCCGGGTCGCAGGCAAGCGCAATGGCGATCATCACCCGCTGGCGCATGCCGCCGGAAAACTGGTGCGGATAATCCTTGAGCCGGGCCGCCGCATCGGGGATGCCGACCAGCTCCAGCAGCTCGGCCGCGCGCCTGTTTGCCTGGCGCTTGTTCATCCCCATGTGCCGCATCAGCGGTTCGCGCAGCTGAAAGCCCACGGTAAAGACCGGGTTCAGCGAGGTCATCGGATCCTGAAAGACAAAGCCGATGCGGGCGCCGCGAATGTCGCGCAGGGTGTCGGCATCGACCTTGAGCAGGTCCATGCCGTCAAACAGCACCTGGCCCGAGCGGATCTCGGCCGGCGGCGAGGGGATCAGCCCGATCAGCGACATCATGGTAACCGATTTGCCCGAGCCGCTTTCGCCCACGACCCCCAGAAGCTCGCCCTTTTCAAGGCTGAAGCTTACCTGGTTGACCGCGTGGACCTCGCCGGTGCGGGTCTTGAATACGGTACTCAGGCCCCGGACATCCAGAACCTTCGGCGCCCGGTCGGGCATGGGCATCTCCCCGTCAGCTGTGCGGGCGGTCTTGTGCCGCCCCTCGAACCGAAATTGTTATCAGGATTCGCCCGCCGGGCAACCGTTAAGTGCAGCCGCGCGGCAAAAACGTTTGCCGGTCAGCCTGTTGCAAGGGCTTCCGCTGGCGCGCTTGACCTTTCAGGGCAGGGGGCACAAAGTCCGTGCCTCAAGGAGAGACACATGGCACAAAAAATGAGCGCGCGTGAGATCATGGAGAAGCTGGTGGGGTTTCCCACCGTGAGCCGTGATTCGAATCTGGAACTGGTGGACTGGGTCGAGGACTACCTTGCCGGTTTCGGGGTCAGCGCCACCCGGGTCTATAACGAGGACCGCAGCAAGGCCAGCCTTTACGCCAATGTCGGCCCCGAGGTCGAGGGCGGGGTGATCCTGTCGGGCCATACCGATG
>CAZPDV010000361.1:0-2129 GCA_964585355.1 uncultured Aliiroseovarius sp. | reverse complement strand
AGATCGGCTCGCTTGCCATGGAGCGGGCGGCGCTGGTCGAGGAGGTGCAGCAGATCCTGACGCTGCTGCGCGCCGACAGCTTTGACGCCGACGCCTTCGAGGCGGTGGTCAAGCGACAGGAGGCGCGGATCAATGCCAGGGCCGAGGCCGGACGCCGGGCGGTGGTGCAGGCCATTAGTGGGATGACACCGCAGGAGCGGGCGGTTTTCGCCGACCGGCTCGAGGATATCCTGCGCAAGGCCCAGGCGCGCAGCCAGGCGCGGGCGGGCAAAGGCTGAGCCCGCCAGCCGGCTCAGGCGGCGGTGCGCACGAAGGTGATCTGGTTACGCCCCTCGGCCTTTGAGGCATAAAGCGCCCGGTCGGCATGGTCGATCATCTTGTCGATCCGCTGCGCCGATGTGCCGATCTCGGAGCTGACCACCACCCCGATGGAAAGCGTCACCGGCACCTGGGCATGGCGGCTGCGCGCCCGCACCGGCACGTCGCCCACCACCCGGCGCAGCCGCTCGGCCACCCGCGCGGCCTCCTCGCGGCCGGTATCGGGCAGCACGATCAGAAATTCCTCGCCCCCGAAGCGCGCCAGCAGGTCCTCTTCGCGCAGATTGGTCGACAGGCGGCGGCCGACCTCGACCAGCACCTCGTCGCCGACCGCGTGGCCGAAGCGGTCATTGACCTGCTTGAACCGGTCCAGGTCCAGCAGCATCAGGGTAAACGGCATCGCCTTTTGCTGCGCGCGCCGCAGGATGCGGTTGAGATAGCTCTGCGCATAGCGCCGGTTATAGAGCCCGGTCAGCGGGTCGGTCATGGCCAGCGAAAGCTGCTGATCGCGGGCCGAGCGCAGGGCGTCTGCCGCCAGTTTCTGCGCCACCAGCCGGCCCAGCCGCAGCGCCAGATATTCGGCATCGAAAGCGCCGCTCATCACCGCATTCGCCCCCATGTCCAGCCCCATGGTGGTGATCGCGCCATCGGCTGACGGCACATGCAGCACGATCACCGCATGGCGCGTTGCCGGGTGCGAGCGCAGCTCGGAAATCAGCCGCAGCCCGTCGCCCTCTTCAACCAGCGTGGCCGAGATCACGAAGGCATCCGCCGCGCCGTCCGGGGGCTCGTTGCCCAGGGCCTGGGCCTTGTCCAGCACCGAAATCCGGCCCCTGACCTTGTCCACCAGCCCGGCGCGCCAGCCAAAGCCCGCCTCGCGGCTGCCCGGCACCAGCGCGATTCGCGGCAGGCGGGTGAAACGCGGCGCCGCTTCGGCAAAGCCGAATTCCTGCGCCACCGCCTGCTTGCGCTCAAGCTCGCACAAGGCGGTGCGGCTGCGGATCAGGTTGCGCACCAGCGCCAGCAGCGCCACCTCGTCCATCGGCTTGCTCAGCACTTCGTCCGCGCCCGCCCTGAGCCCGGCCAGCCGCGCCTGCCGGTCATCGACCGAGGCAATGCCGATCACCGGAATGCCGGCCAGGTCGCGGGCCTCGCCCAGCCCACGGCACACCGCGTCGATGCCGCCACCGGGCAGATCCAGATCGACGATGATCAGGTCGGGCTGGTGCGCGCGGGCGGCGGCGAGCAGGCTGTCCACGTCCTCGGCCTGCACCACGTCATAGCGCGACACCGACAGTTTCACCTTGAGGATGATCCGGTTGGTGGCGGCATTGTCTGCTATGAGAACGCGTCCGGCCATGAAGAGGTCTGCTCACTTGTGACAATTTCATTTCACTTTGGTAATCATTGGCTCATAAATGTTAAGAAATCCTTTCCAAAATCGGGAAAATTCGGGGGGAAACCGGTGAAACGGCAGGAAATCGCCGAAAATGTCGCGCTCAAGGCGTTAACCTGGCTGGTGGGGAACGAGGAATTGCTGCCGGTTTTCATGGGTGCCACCGGCATCGGGGCGGAGGATCTGCGCAACCGGGCCGGCGAGGCCGAGTTCCTGGCCTCGGTGCTGGATTTCCTGATGATGGACGATGCCTGGGTGATGGCTTTTTGCGATGCCGAGGGGTTGGAATATACCGCCCCCATGCGCGCGCGCGCCGCCTTGCCCGGCGGCCAGGTGCCGGACTGGAGCTGACCTGACTCCAGGGCCTGTCCTCATTTATCTTGCGCCCCCCGGCGCGTGCCAAAATGCGCCGCGT
>CAZPDV010000360.1:0-2131 GCA_964585355.1 uncultured Aliiroseovarius sp. | reverse complement strand
CGCATTTTTACCCGATTTCAATGAAGCGTATCTTGCTTCCAGTATACTAGCGCGCCCGCGCCCGCGCTGCAAGAGACCGCTCAGCGCGCGGCCAGTTCGGCCACATAGGTGGCAAGATCGGCGTCGCGGCTGGGGTCGGCGGGGCTGTAAGCCTGGGTCAACGCCTCGGCCGACAGCTCGATATTCTTGACCACCGTCGGCCCCGACCCGGCCGGGCCGTACGCGACCCCGTTCACCGCGAAATAGACCGAGCCGGCATTGCCCGAACGCAGGACCGGCGGCTGCTCGGTGGCGGGCAGCACGAATTTTTCCCCCGCCTCGAGGATCTTTTCAAGGATGACCGAGCCATCGGCCGCCTGTACCCGCACCCAGGACGGACGCACCGCAAACAGCACCACCTCGGGCGCGTCGGCGCCGAATACCTGTACATTGCCGCCCGCCGGTGCCGCCGATGCCAGCTGCTGCGCTTCGGGCCCGGCCGTGTTACCCGGCTCCGCCGCCCCGCCAGTGGCGGTAGGCGCCGCATTGTCAGCCGCCAGCCCGGTGGCATGTTCCACCCCGGCCAGCACCCCGACCTCGCCCGGATCGAGGGTCGAGATCGGCCCGTCGCGCGCCACCAGAACCGGCACGTCCAGCGCCTCGGGCCGATAGAGCCGGTCCAGCGCATCCACCGAAGGCGGGGTATTGAGCCCGGCCCCGCCGGTCACATCGGCAAGCTCGGCATTGGCGCCAGAGAAATCCTCAAGCTCGGGCAACACGCCCGCGCTCTGCTCCACCGGGGCGAAATCGACCTGCTGAATTTCCCGGAACACCGACCAGCCGCCAAATCCGATCACCCCGATCAGCGCCAGCAGCGCCAGCACCGAGCCAACCGCGCCGGGCTCGATCCCGGCAAGGATGCTTTCGCCGCGCGGCACGAACAGCGCCTGCGGATCGGCCAACGGGTCGCCCTTGTAGGCGGGGCGGTCAGGCTTTTTCGACGACGCCTCGGCCGACAGGCCATGCGCCACCTGAAAGCCGGCCTCGGCGCAAAAGGCCTGATAGGCCCATTCCGGGTCCATCCCCAGATAGCGCGCATAGGAACGCACATAGCCGGCGATGAAGCCGGGGGTCTCGAACGCGGTGGGGTCGGCATTTTCGATGGCGGCGATATAGGGCGCCTTGATCTTGAGCTCGCGCTGCACGTCCAGAAGCGACTTGCCCAAGGTGGCGCGTTCGCCGCGCATCAGGTCCCCCAGCCGCAGCTCGAAATCGTCAAAGCCGCGCGGCTCTGCCGGTTCCTCCACTTCTGGTGTCCGCCACCGCCCGATCATGCGCAGATATGTCCCTTTTTCGGCCGCGCAACCGGCCCATCCCCGCCCGCCAGGTTCGGAAAAACCCGACGATTCGCCGCCTTTGCAGCGATCTGTTCATTCCATAGCACAAAACCGACCCTTTGACAGCCGGGCTTTGCTCAGGCCGAAAGCTCGGCGCGATTCAGCGCACAGCGCGACCACAGCGCATCGAGCGCGCCGACCAGCGCCTCAAGCTCCTCGGGCCCATGCACCGGCGAGGGCGTGAACCGCAGCCGTTCGGTACCGCGCGGCACGGTGGGAAAATTGATCGGCTGCACGTACATGCCGTATTCCTCGCGCAGCAGGTCCGACAGGTGCCTGGTATGCACCGGGTCGCCCACGATCACCGGCACGATATGGCTGCCATGGTCGATCACCGGCAGGCCCAGCGCCCTGAGCCGGGTCTTGAGCACCGCGGCGCGCTGCTGATGCAGGTCGCGGCGCGCCTGGTCGGTCTTGAGCACCCGCACGCTGGCCGCCGCCCCCGCCGCCACCGCCGGCGGGATCGAGGTGGTAAAGATGAAGCCCGGCGCATAAGACCTTATGGCGTCAATCATTTTTTCGCTTGCGGCGATATAGCCGCCGGCCACGCCAAAGGCCTTGCCCAGGGTGCCGTTGATGATGTCGATGCGCCCCATCAGCCCGTCACGCTCGGCCACCCCGGCGCCGCGCGGGCCATACATGCCCACCGCGTGCACCTCGTCGATATAGGTGAGCGCGCCGAATTCCCGGGCCAGGTCGAGAATCGCCTCGATCTCGCCGAAATCGCCATCCATCGAATAGACCGATTCAAAGGC
>CAZPDV010000359.1:0-2134 GCA_964585355.1 uncultured Aliiroseovarius sp. | reverse complement strand
GCCTTGACCTTCCCTGCGCCAGCCCCCACCTTGCCGAAAACCCGGAGCAGAACGTGGCCAACCGCACAAGACCTTTCGCCGCCTTTGAATGGCAGATCGCCTGGCGCTATCTGCGCGCGCGCCGGGCCGAAGGCGGGGTCAGCGTGATGACCTGGATATCGCTGATCGGCATCATGCTGGCGGTGGCGGCGCTGATCATCACGCTTGCCGTGCGCACCGGCTTTCGCGAGGAATTCGTCGATACCATCCTGGGCGCCAATGCCCATGTGACGGTCTATGCCCCGATCACGGTCAACGATGCCGGCCAGACCAGCCGCGCCATCGCCGATTACCAGGGCTGGGCCGAGCGCATATCGAAGGTGCCCGGCGTGCTGCGCGCGGCACCGCTGATCAAGGGCCAGGTCATGGCCAACAAGGGCCGCGCCAATGCCGGGGTCGAGGTGTTCGGCATCGCCTATGATGACCTGCTTGCCATCCCGCGCATCGCCCATCCCGAGGCCAGCCAGGGCCGGATCGAGGATTTTCCGCGCGGCATCGCCATCGGCTCGGGCGTGGCGCGCGAGCTGGGGGTTTTCGTCGGCGACCGGATCAAGCTGATCTCGCCCAACGGGGTCAAGACCGCCTTTGGCACCAGCCCCCGGGTCAATGCCTATGAGGTGACCTATATCTTTACCGCCGGGCGCTATGACATCGACCGCACCCGGGTCTATCTGCCCTTCGCCGAGGCGCAGAAATTCTTCAACCGCGAGGGCCATGCCGACGAGATCGAAGTGATGGTGGCCGAGCCCGAACAGATCGACAAGCTGACCCCGGCGATCCGGGCCGCGGCCGGGCCCGGCTCGACAATATGGACCTGGCGCGACCGCTCGGGGGCGTTTCTGCGGGCGCTGGACATGGAGGACAACGTGATGTTCGTGATCCTCAGCATCCTGGTGCTGATCGCCTCGATGAACATCATCTCGGGGCTGGTGATGCTGGTCAAGAACAAGGGGCGCGACATCGGTATCCTGCGCACCATGGGGCTGAGCCAGGGCTCGATCCTGCGGGTATTTTTCCTGTGCGGGGCGCTGACCGGGCTGGCGGGCACGGTGCTGGGAGTGATCGTGGGAAGCCTCTTTGCCATTTATATCGACCAGATTTTCGCGCTTGTCGATTATATCGCCGGCGGCGGCGTGTGGGACCCTTCCATTCGCGGCATCTACCGGCTGCCGGCGAAGCTTGAGCCCGGCGACGTGTTCTCGGCGGTGGCGCTGTCGCTGTTCCTGTCCTTTGTGGTCACCATCCTGCCCGCGCGCCGCGCCGCCCGGATGAACCCGGTCGAGGCCCTGCGCTATGAGTGACCCGGTGCTGCACCTCGAGGCCCTGTCCAAGGGCTACAACCACGGCCAGCCCGGCGAGATCACGGTGCTGCGCGGCGCGGATCTGACCCTGACCAGGGGCGAGATGGTGGCGCTGGTGGCGCCCTCGGGCGCGGGCAAATCGACGCTCCTGCATATTGCCGGGCTGCTGGACACGCCCGACAGCGGCCGGGTCGTGATCCGGGGCCAGGATGCCGGCGCCCTGCCCGACCGCGCCCGCACCGCGATCCGGCGCGAACATGTGGGCTTCATCTATCAGTTCCACCACCTGCTGCCGGAATTTTCGGCGCTTGAAAACGTGGTGCTGCCGCAGCTGGCCAACGGCGTGCCGGCCCGCACCGCCCGCGCCCGCGCCATGGACCTGCTGGAACGGGTGGCGGTGGCCGAGCGTGCCAGCCACCGCCCGGCGGCGCTGTCGGGGGGCGAGCAGCAGCGGGTGGCGTTCTGCCGGGCGCTGGCCAATCAGCCGGCGATCCTGCTGGCGGACGAGCCCACCGGCAACCTCGACCCGGAGACCTCGGAAGTGGTGTTCGCGGCGCTGGTGGACATCGCCCGCGCATCCGGCCTGTCGGCCCTGATCGCCACCCATAACCACGCGCTGGCGGCCCGGATGGACCGGGTGCTGCACCTTGAAAATGGCCGGATCGTTGCCGCGCAATGACCCCAGGCGGCGCTTTCATGGTCTTTCGCACGGGCCGCAGGTAGTTTACAGATCTGCCCCGACCAGGCACGAGGTGCATGATGTATGACGACAACCACCTGGCCGCACGGCTGGC
>CAZPDV010000358.1:0-2161 GCA_964585355.1 uncultured Aliiroseovarius sp. | reverse complement strand
GTTGAGGATGAATTGCTTGATCGGCAGGCGGAACTGTACCGCCGTGGCCATTTCCTGCATGTTCATCTGGAAGCTGGCCTCGCCGGCGACGTTGATCACCGTGGCCTCGGGATGGGCCATCTGCACCCCGACCGAGGCCGGCAGGCCATAGCCCATGGTGCCCAGCCCGCCCGAGGTCATCAGCCGGTTCGGCTCCTCGAAGCCCAGAAACTGCGCCGCCCACATCTGATGCTGGCCGACTTCGGTGGTGATATAGCGGTCGCGCCCCTTGGTCAGGGCCTCGAGCCGCTCCAGCGCATATTGCGGCTTGATCACGCTGTCGCTGGGCGCATAGCTCAGGCACTTGACCTTTTTCCAGCCCTCGATCTGCTGCCACCATGCGGCCAGCGCCGCCTTGTTGACCTTGCGCCCGCGCGCCTTCCAGATGCGCAAGAGATCCTCGAGCACATGGCCGACATCGCCGATAATGGGGATGTCCACCTGGATCACCTTGTTGATCGAGGAGGGGTCGATGTCGATATGCGCCTTTCTCGAGCCGGGCGAGAAGGCATCGACCCGGCCGGTGATACGGTCGTCAAAGCGGGCGCCGATCGCGATCATCAGGTCGCAATCGTGCATCGCCATGTTGGCCTCGTAAAGCCCGTGCATGCCCAGCATGCCGATCCACTCCGGCCCCGAGGCCGGATAGGCGCCCAGACCCATCAGGGTCGAGGTGATGGGAAAGCCGGTCGCCCCCACCAGTTCGCGCAGCAGCTGGGCTGCGCCGGGGCCCGAGTTGATCACGCCGCCGCCGGTATAGAAGACCGGGCGTTCGGCGGTCTCGATCAGCGCGACCAGATCGGTGATCGCGTCGGTATCTCCCTTTAACTTTGGCTGGTAACGCGCTGTATTTGCCTTGTTTTTCGGTATATATGTGCCGGTTGCAAATTGCACGTCCTTGGGAATGTCGATCAGGACCGGACCGGGCCGGCCGGAGGTGGCCACATGGAAGGCCTGGTGCAGCACATCGCCCAGTTCGTCGGTCTCGCGCACCAGCCAGTTATGCTTGGTGCAGGGGCGGGTGATGCCCACCGTGTCGGCCTCCTGAAAGCCATCGGTGCCGATCATGAAGGTGGGCACCTGGCCGGTCAGCACGATCACCGGGATCGAGTCCATCAACGCATCGGTCAGCCCGGTCACCGCATTGGTGGCGCCGGGGCCCGAGGTCACCAGCACCACGCCGGGCTTGCCGGTGGAGCGCGCATAGCCCTCGGCGGCATGCACCGCGCCCTGCTCGTGCCGCACCAGGACATGGCGGATGTCGTTTTGCTGAAAGATCTCGTCATAGATGGGAAGCACCGCGCCGCCGGGATAGCCGAATACAACGTCCACGCCCTGATCCTTCAGCGCCTGAACCACCATCTTTGCACCGGTCATCTGACGTGTCATTGTTTTCTCCGTTCACACATCCGGGTCTTTGCCCATTCCCATAAAAGCCCCACAAAAAAGCCCCCGAGATTTTCGGGGGCGCATGGATCAACCGTCAGGTCGCTGTTACCAGCCCATGCGCCTTTTCCCTACCACGACAAGAATGTTCAACATCCGAGGCTCCTTGATTGCCCGGTGACTTTATGGGCGCGGCGCGGGGGCGTCAACCGGGAAAGAGTATATAAAATGTCGCATATCCGGGTTTTTTCGGCTTTTTGTTGCGGGGCGGGGTGGGCCTGCGCAAGAAAGGCACCCCGGCCCCTGGCCAGTCGCATTGACAGCGGGCGCGCATGCCCCTAGTCTGGCGTTTCGTTCAATTCTGTTTCTTCTTTCAAGGAATATATTTCATGACCATGACCATCACGGGCCGCGCGCTCGTTTCGCTTTGTGCCGCCAGCCTGACCCTGACGCCGCTTGCCGCTGCCGCCGATTGCCTGCGCGCGTCCTCGACCGAGGCGGGCGCGATCAACGGGGCGGGCAGTTTTGCCACCCCCGAGGGCTTTCAGATCACGCTGGCGCAGGCGGATTATACCCCGCATGGCGACAACCCCCTGGGCTTCGTGGTGGCCGAGATGCGCCCGATCGACTTTACCTGTCAGGGGGCGGATGAGGGGCTGGCGCTGAAATCTGCGGCGATGCGGCTGACATTTGACGGCGACAAGCCGGTGCATGCGATCAAGATCTCATATTGCAC
>CAZPDV010000357.1:0-2164 GCA_964585355.1 uncultured Aliiroseovarius sp. | reverse complement strand
GTCACCGGCGACACCCAGACCAAGTCCGACGCCGCGCGCGCCTCGGCCAAGTCGATGATCGAAAAGGACGGCGTGGTGATGATCAACGGCGGCTCGTCCTCGGGCGTGGCGATCGCCGTGCAGGGGCTGTGCCAGGAGGCCGGCATCATCTTCATGGCCGGGCTGACGCATTCCAACGACACCACCGGCAAGGACAAGAAGGCCAACGGCTTCCGCCACTTCTTCAACGCCTACATGTCGGGCGCGGCGCTGGGGCCGGTGCTGTCCAAGGCCTATGGCTCTGACCGCAAGGCCTATCACCTGACCGCCGACTATACCTGGGGCTATACCCAGGAGGCCTCGATGATCGCCTTCACCGAAAAGGAAGGCTGGGAGACCGTGAAAGCGGTGCGCACCCCGGTGGGCGCGGGCGATTTCAGCTCCTACATCACGCCGGTTCTGAACTCGGGCGCCGATGTGCTGGTGCTCAACCACTATGGCCGCGACATGATCAACTCGATCACCCAGGCGGTGCAGTTCGGCCTGCGCGACAAGATGGTGAACGGCAAGCAGTTCGAGATCGTGGTGCCGCTTTATTCGGAACTGATGGCCGAAGGCGCCGGCACCGCCATTCAGGGCGTCTACGGCTCGATGAACTGGAACTGGCAGCTTGACAACCCGGGCACCAAGGCCTTCGTCAAGTCGTTCGGCGAAAAATACGGCCGTCCGCCCTCGAACTCGGCCCAGACCTGCTATGTGCAGACGCTGCTTTATGCCGATGCGGTGGCGCGCGCGGGCTCGTTCAACCCCTGCGCGGTGGCCGAGGCGCTGGAAGGCTTCGAATTCGACGGCATGGGCAACGGGCCGACGCTTTACCGCGCCGACGACCACCAGTGCTTCAAGGACGTGCTGGTGATGAAGGGGAAAGACAACCCGACCAACCAGTACGACATCCTGGAGATCGTCGAGCTGACCCCGCGCGCCAAGGTGGAATACGCCCCGGACAACGAGTTCTTCGCCGGCGGCACCCTTGGGCAGTGCAACCCCGGCGCCTGAACCGGCCCGGCAAGGTGGGGCGGGCCGCCTGCCCCACCGCAACACACAAGCATAACGAGCGGGTCGCCACCGGCGGCCTGCCTTGCAACAGGTAGGGATACATGGACGCCATTTTCCTGCAGGTCCTCAACGGGCTGGACAAGGGCTCGGCCTATGCGCTGATCGCGCTGGGGCTGACGCTGATCTTCGGTACGCTTGGGGTGGTCAACTTCGCCCATGGCGCGCTGTTCATGCTGGGGGCGTTTTGCGCGGTGACGCTGCAAAAGCTGTTCAGCCTGTCCTATACGGTGCTGGACGAAAGTCAGAAGGATTTCCTGGGCAACCCGCTGAAGGTCCAGGTGCCCTATCTGGAGGGCTGGTTCGGCCCGGATGTGGGGGCCTGGCTGATCGACTGGTCGGTGCCGCTGGCGATCCTGTTCTCGATCCCGATCATGGTGCTGATCGGCTTTGCCATGGAGCGCGGCCTGATCAAGTATTTCTACAAGCGCCCGCATGCGGATCAGATCCTGGTGACCTTCGGGCTGGCCATCGTCATTCAGGAGATCGTCAAGTACTATTTCGGCGCCAACCCGATCCAGACCGAGGCGCCGGCGGCCTTCCGCGGCGCGCTCGATTTCGGGGTGATGTTCGGCTTCCCGCCCAATGCGGTGATCTATCCGTTCTGGCGGCTGGTCTATTTCCTGTTCGCGGTGGTGCTGCTCGGCGCGGTCTTTGCCTTTCTGCGCTTTACCACCTTCGGCATGGTGGTGCGCGCCGGCATGGCCGATCGCGAGACCGTGGGGCTTCTGGGCATCAACATCAACCGGCGCTTCACCATCATGTTCGGCATGGCCAGCGCCGTGGCCGGGCTGGCCGGTGTCATGTATGCGCCGATTCTCAGCCCGAATTACCACATGGGCATGGATTTTCTGGTGCTGTCCTTCGTGGTGGTGGTGGTCGGCGGCATGGGCAGCCTGCCCGGGGCGGTGCTGGCCGGGTTCCTGCTGGGCATCCTGCAGAGCTTTGCCTCGATGAACGAGGTCAAGGCGCTGATCCCCGGTATCGACCAGGTGATCATCTATCTGGCGGCAATCATCATCCTGCTGGTCCGCCCGCGCGGATTGATGGGCAAACGCGGCGTGATGGAGGA
>CAZPDV010000356.1:0-2168 GCA_964585355.1 uncultured Aliiroseovarius sp. | reverse complement strand
GCGATCACCAAGCAGTTTGGCGAGTTTCAGGACTATGACCAGATTGACGCGGCGCCGGAGGAGAAGGCGCGCGGCATCACCATTTCGACGGCGCATGTGGAATACGAGACGCCGAACCGGCACTATGCGCATGTGGACTGCCCCGGCCACGCCGACTATGTGAAGAACATGATCACCGGCGCGGCGCAGATGGACGGCGCCATTCTGGTGGTTTCGGCTGCTGACGGCCCGATGCCGCAGACCCGCGAGCACATCCTGCTGGCGCGCCAGGTTGGGGTGCCGGCGCTGGTGGTCTACATGAACAAGGTCGACCAGGTGGATGACGAGGAGCTTCTGGAGCTGGTGGAGATGGAGATCCGCGAGCTGCTGAACGAATACGAGTTCCCCGGCGACGACGTGCCGATCATCGCCGGCTCGGCGCTGGCGGCGCTTGAGGGGCGCGACCCCGAGATCGGCGAGCAGTCGATTGCCAAGCTGATGGAAGCGGTTGACGAATACATCCCGCAGCCCGAGCGCGCCATCGACCAGCCGTTCCTGCTGCCGATCGAGGACGTGTTCTCGATCTCGGGCCGTGGCACGGTTGTTACCGGCCGGGTCGAGCGCGGGGTGATCACCGTGGGCGACGAAGTGGAAATCGTCGGCATCCGCCCGACCCAGAAGACCACCTGCACCGGGGTCGAGATGTTCCGCAAGCTCCTGGATCGCGGCGAGGCGGGCGACAATGTGGGGGTTCTGCTGCGCGGCACCGCCCGCGACGAGGTGGAGCGCGGCCAGGTTCTGGCCAAGCCCGGCTCGGTCACGCCGCACACCAAGTTCGAATGCGAGGTCTATATCCTGACCAAGGAAGAAGGCGGCCGCCACACCCCGTTCTTCAAGAACTACCGGCCGCAATTCTACTTCCGCACCACCGACGTGACCGGCACCGTGGAACTGCCCGATGGCACCGAAATGGTGATGCCCGGCGACAACCTGAAATTCCAGGTCGAACTGATCGCCCCGATCGCCATGGAAGAGGGCCTGCGCTTCGCCATCCGCGAAGGCGGCCGCACCGTCGGCTCCGGCGTCGTCTCGAAAATTATCGAGTGACGGATCGGGCGCGCCCGTCTGCGCGCGCTCTTCATGTCTGAACCTGCCGGGGGCGCCCCCGGTCAAGGCCGCCCTTCGGGGCGGCCTTTCACATCCGCCCGGGCCGCACCATTTCCGAGGCCCGCTCAATACCGGGATTGGCCCTGGCCGACCGGATCAGGTCGGTGATCCTTTCGCCAAGCCCCAGCGGGCGCAACCGCCCCCGCGCCTGGCGCAGCAGCTTCAGCATCCGGGCCTGCGACAGGCCCGAAACCCGGCCCCGCTGCAAGACGCGCGCATTGACCGGCGCCTCGCAGCGAAAGACCACGGTGTGGTGCGGCGCATGGGCGACCGGGGTGAAACAGCCCGCCATCAGCTCCATCTGCGCCGCGATCCAGGGCAGTTTCCAGTGCAGGTAATCCTGCTGCACCACCAGGGAATGACCGGGGATCAGCGCGGGAAAGAACATCTCGGCAAAACGGTCGGCGGTCGCCCGGCTCTTGCTGGCATCCATGACCAGAAGCTCGATCGCCTCTCCGGGCCAGCTCTGCGCCTCGATCGGCCCGGGATGCAGGGTGATGCGGCTGGCCCACGGCGCAAGCAGGCGTTCGGCCAGCGGCAGCAGGTCCTGCCCCGAAAATTCAGGGATGCCGGCCGGATAGAGATGCGCCTTCTTGCCGGCCTCGTTGATCTGAAAGCGGTCATAGGCGTGGATCCGGCTGGCAAGCCCCGCCCGCTTGTGCCCCTGCGCCAGCCGCGCGGTCGAGCCGCCGGCGAAACAGCCCAGTTCGACGATCTCGCCCGCCCCCCTGGCCCAGCTGGCGGTCAGCCAGTGATACAGGCGCTGCTCCGGCCCGGCCAGCATGGTCGGCACGGGGCGGGTCGGCGCCAGGTCGCGCGGGTCGGTGGCACGCCAGGGCTCCTGCGGGATCCTGCGCCGTGCCAGGCTGAAATGTTGCATGGGCCGAGCATACCCCATGCCCGTAAACATCCTGCTAACCCGCCCGGCGTTTTACCCCCTTGTAAACGCCCGGCACTTGGCGTAATCCAGCGCGGCGTAGGGGTATAGCTCAGTTGGTAGAGCGACGGTCTCCAAAACCGTA
>CAZPDV010000355.1:0-2179 GCA_964585355.1 uncultured Aliiroseovarius sp. | reverse complement strand
CGCGTATGCGCCCGCCATGGGGGCGGGCGGGCGCATGCCCGGGCCGCGTGCGCGCGCCCCGGACGGGGAAGCAGCGCCCGAGAGTGACATGTTCAAAGAGACAGGAGGCTGCCTTCAAGCGGCCCGCCTGACGCGGATAAGGCCGCAGGCAAGAGAACAGAGCCGAGCGGTAGTAACGATGAGCCTTATCAGCCAGACTGGGGAGCCCGCGGGCTCCCCTTTTTCTTTGACAGGGCAGGGGGTTGCGGTGCAGTCTTGAAGCAGGAGGACGCCATCCATGCCAGACACCCTGCCGCTGTTGATGATCCCGGGCCTTGCCTGCACCGAGGCGCTGTTCGCGGCGCAACGGGCGGCGCTTGGGCAGACGCGCCCGGTGCTGGTGGCGGCGGTGGATGGCGGCGACAGCATGGCGGCCATGGCCAGGGCCATTCTTGCCACCGCGCCGCCGCGCTTTCACCTGGCCGGCCTGTCCATGGGCGGTTATATCGCCTTTGAAATCCTGCGCCAGGCGCCCGAGCGGGTGGCGCGGCTCTGCCTGATGGATACGTCCGCCCGCGCCGATACGCCCGAAAAGACCGTGCTGCGCGAGGCGGCGCTGGCCGAGGTGGAGGCCGGGCGCTATCTGCAGATGAGCGCCGAGAGCCTGCCCCTGTCAATCGCCGCCAGCCGGGCCGGCGATACCGCCCTGCGCGACGCGATCCTGGACATGGCGCGGGAGACCGGGGCGGCGCTCTGGACCCAACAGATGCGCGCCATCATGGGCCGGCCCGACAGCCGCCCGGACCTGCCCGGCATTTCGGCCCGCACCCTGGTGATCGTCGGGGACGAGGATCAGCTGACCCCGCCCGACCATGCCCGTGAAATGGCGGCGGCGATCCCCGATGCCCGGCTGGAAGTGATCGCCGATTGCGGGCACATGTCCACGATGGAGCGGCCCGAGGTGGTCAATCGGCTGCTGGCGGACTGGCTGGCCTGAGGGCTCAGCCGGCAAGCGTCATCAGCCAGCCGCCGGCAAGCGTTGCCGGCAGGGTGAGCAGCGCCAGGATCAGCCGCGGCCGGTCCGGGAAGCCGGGCGCGGGCAGGGCGAGGCCAAGCCCGGTGCCAAGCGCGCCGACAAGGCCGGCATTGAGCAGCGGCGCGCCCGGCGCCAGCCAGCCGGTAACGGCCCCGGACAGCACCGCCACCATGAGCGACAGGATCGAAAGTTGCAGCAGCAGGGTGGGGGTGTTCAACTGGGCCTCGAAGGTGGGGTCGTCGGCATCGCGGCTGTCGGCTGCCAGTGCCGCCCCCAGCACCGCCCCCACCAGGCCGCCCAGCCCCATGGCCACGGCCACTCCGGCCATCACCGCGAACAAATCCATGCCAAACAATGCGTTATCCGTCGTTCTTCACCTTGACGCGTTGCAGCGCCGCCACCCCGGTCCGGGCGATGCTGACCAGGCCCAGCGGCCGCATCAGCTCGGTAAAGGCGTCGATCTTGTCGGGGGTGCCGGTGATCTCGAAGGTAAAGCTCTCAAGCGTCGAATCCACCACGTTGGTGCGAAAGATGTCGGCCAGCCTGAGCGCCTCGACCCGCTTTTCGCCGGTGCCCGCCACCTTGAGCAGGGCCAGCTCGCGCTCGACCGGCTTCCCCTCCACGGTCAGGTCGTGCACCTCATGCACCGGCACGATCCGGCCAAGCTGCGCCTTGATCTGCTCGATCACCGCCGGCGTGCCGGTGGTGACGATGGTGATGCGGCTCTGATGCCCCAGATGGTCGATCTCGGCCACGGTCAGGCTGTCGATATTGTAGCCGCGCCCGGCAAACAGGCCGATCACCCGGGCCAGCACGCCGGCCTCGTTATCGACGATCACCGCCAGGATGTGGCGCTCGATCCCGGCCTCGTTGGGGTCGCGCAGGTTATAGGCGGACCGGGAATTGGTGCCCTTTTTCAAGCGTAGTGCAGACATGTGAGCCCCCTCAGACCAGAGTTGCGCCGGACGTGCCGATCGCCCCGTCGGTGCTGGCATCGCCCATCAGCATCTTGTTGTGCGGCTCGCCCGACGGGATCATCGGATAGCAGTTTTCGTGCCGCTCCACCAGCACGTCAAGGATGAACGGCCCGTCCGTGTCCAGCATTTCGCGGATCGCGTCGTCCAGCTCGGCCGGGTCGCTGACCGCGCGGCCCTTGCAGCCGAA
>CAZPDV010000354.1:0-2211 GCA_964585355.1 uncultured Aliiroseovarius sp. | reverse complement strand
CGCTTTTAGGTCCAGGTTAGGCTGGCGCCATGGCGATCCCGGTGGAAACCTTTTATCTGGACCCCGACGGCGATGGCACCTTGCAGGCGCGCATTCAGCAGATGGTGGCCGAGGCGATCCTGTCCGGGCGGATCCGGCGGGGGGAAAAGCTGCCTTCCTCGCGCGGACTGGCGGCGCATCTGGGGGTCAGCCGGATCACCGTGACCCTGGCATATACCGAGCTTCAGGCGAACGATTTTCTGACCTCGCGCGGGCGCTCTGGTTATTTCGTTTCGGAGAACGCACCGGAGCCGCCGGCATTTGCCCCGGCGCGCCCGGTACGGGACGGGATCGACTGGAGCCGGGCCATTGCCAGCCGGTTCACCGGCGGCGCTACCCCCGAAAAAGAGCCGGATTGGCGCGCGTTTCCCTATCCTTTCACCTATGGTCAGCCGGATGAGCGGCTGTTCGATCATAATTCATGGCGGCTCTGCGCGCTGAGGGCGCTGGGGCAGCGCGAGCAGGCGCCGGTCATTCGCGACTGGTATGACCGGGACGACCCGGAACTGACCGATTTCATCGCCCGCCATATCCTGCCGCGGCGCGGGATCAGCGCGGCGCCGGCCGAGATTCTGGTAACCATGGGGGCGCAGAATGCGCTGTGGCTGGCGGCCCAGGTCCTGTTGAACGGCCGGCGGCGGGCGGCGTTCGAGGATCCGGGATTTTATGCGCTGCGCGATATCCTGGTGCAGCGCGGCTGCCGCATGGCGCCGGTGCCGGTGGACCGCGACGGCTTGCCGCCAGAGCTTTTGCCCGACGATACCGACGTGATCTTTACCACCCCCAGCCACCAGTGCCCGACATCGGCCACCATGCCGGTGGCCCGGCGCAAGGCGCTCCTGGCGCGGGCCAGTGCGCTGGAGGCGGTGATCGTCGAGGATGATTACGAGTTCGAGATGTCGTTTCTGGGCGCGCCTTCGCCGGCGCTCAAAAGCCTCGACCGCGAGGGGCGGGTGATCTATGTGGGCAGCTTTTCCAAGTCGCTGTTTCCGGGGCTGAGGCTGGGCTATCTGGTGGGGGCGCCGGAATTCGTGCGCGAGGCGCGGGCGCTGCGGCTGACCACGCTGCGCCACCCGCCGGGGCTGATGCAGCGCATCACCGCGCATTACCTGCGGCTGGGCCATTACGATGCCATGGTGCGCCGCATGAAGGCCGCGTTTCAGGAGCGCCGCGAGGTCATGGACCGGGCCATAGAAGCGCATGGGCTCGAGATAGCCGGGCGCGGCGTGTTTGGCGGCTCGTCCTTCTGGATGCGGGCGCCGGAGGGGGTGGATACCGCCCTGCTGGCCCGCCAGTTGCGGCGCGAGGGCGTGTTGATCGAGCCCGGCGCGCCCTTCTTTACCCAGGAGGCGCCACCGGAAAACTTCTATCGCCTGGCCTATAGCTCGATCGGGGCCGATCGCATCCCGGAAGGGATTGCGCGGATCGCGGCGGCAATCGGCCGGCTGCGTTGAGGGCGGCGTGCCGGCCCTCAGAAATCAAGCTTGATTCCGAAGCTCACGTCGGTGGTGCGATAGGTGCCGGTGTTGTTGTAATCGGCCTGGACGAACAAGACCGGGCGGGGCTGGCCATCGGCCCCGATAAACTCGATCGTTCCGGTATTTCTGGACGTGAACGTGGTCTCGATACGCAAGCCGGCGCTGTAGCCGATCTCGGCAAAGCCGCCGAGGGCACGGGTGCGCGCAAGGCCGGCCATGGCCGAAACCCGGACGTTGCCCTGGTCGCTGTGTACCACGGCCCGCACCCGGTCAACGCCCCAGCCCGCCCCGGGGCCGGTCAGGTTGATCGTGTCGATTTCAGCACCATAGGAGAGGTTGGGCAGAGAGCCCCCGCCTCCGGTGCCCATGATGAAACCCAGGCCCAGTATGAAACCATGTTCCAGGCCCCCGCCCACGAATTGCAGAGCCGTCGCCGCGGCAAAGGTGTAGAGAAGGTTGTCGAAGGCAGACTGCTCCGCCGGCGACAGTGGCGCAGATTGCGCCGAGGCACCGCTCGCCCCGCTCAAGGTCACGGCCAGGGCCAGCGCCGGGCCGGCCAGACGTGGTTTCAGTGAAAATGTCATGGTTCCCTCCCCAGGTTGTCAACATTCACGGTGCCGCTCTGGCAGGCCGTGCATACTGGAAACGAGAGCAATCTTTACCGGACAGGCCTGCACAAGGCAGACACAGGCAG
>CAZPDV010000353.1:0-2221 GCA_964585355.1 uncultured Aliiroseovarius sp. | reverse complement strand
CGCAGGCGTGGCCAGCGGGTTGGCCTCGATGTAGTTGTCCGGCTCGCCCAGGAAGTTGGGCATGAAGCCGACCACGGCAAAGAACAGGGTCAGGATCACCGCCAGCGCGAACAGGTCCTTGATCACGAAATAGGGCCAGAACGGCAGGGTGTCCTTCTCGGCCTCGGCCTTGGAGCCGCGCCGCACTTCGACCCCGGCGGGGTTGTTGTTGCCGGTGGTGTGGAAGGCCCAGATATGCACCGCCACCAGCGCCGCGATCACGAAAGGCAGCAGGTAGTGCAGCGAGAAGAAGCGGTTGAGCGCCGCCTGGTCCACCGCCGGCCCGCCCAGAAGCCAGGTCTGCAGGGTGTCGCCGATGAAGGGGATGGCGCCGAACAGGCCGGTAATCACCGTGGCGCCCCAGAACGACATCTGCCCCCAGGGCAGCACATAGCCCAGGAAGCCGGTGGCCATCATCGCCAGGTAGATCAGCATGCCGATGATCCAGGTCACCTCGCGCGGGGCCTTGTAGGAGCCATAGAACAGGCCGCGGAAGATGTGGATATAGACGGCAAAGAAGAACAGGGAGGCGCCGTTGGCGTGGATATAGCGCAACATGAAGCCGCCATTGACGTCGCGCATGATGTGTTCGACGCTGGCAAAGGCCAGATCCACATGCGGCACGTAATGCATCACCAGGATAACGCCGGTGACGATCTGCAACACAAGGCAGAAGGCCAGGACGATGCCCCAGATCCACCACCAGTTCAGGTTCTTGGGGGTGGGGATCATCAGCGTGTCATAGGCCAGCGCCACGATCGGCAGGCGCTCGTGCAGCCATTTCTCGAAGCCGGTCTTCGGCTCGTAATGGTCGTGGGGAATTCCAGACATCTAACGCGCCTCCCTTATCCCAGTTTGATGGTGTTTTCGTCAACGAAAGCGGCGATCGGCACCGGCAGGTTGCGCGGTGCGGGCCCCTTGCGGATGCGTCCGGCCGCGTCATAGTGCGAGCCGTGGCAGGGGCAGAACCAGCCGCCGAAATCGCCGGCGCCATCGCCCAGCGGCACACAGCCCAGATGGGTGCAGACCCCCATCATCACCAGCCATTCCTCCTTGTCGTCAAGGGTGCGGTTGACGTCGTCCGCAGGCGTGTCGGGCGGCAGGTTGTCATTGCGGGCCAGGTGATCGACCAGGTCCTCGCTGTCCTGCTTGCGGGCGAGCGCGATCTCGTCCTCGGTGCGGCGGCGCACGAAAACCGGCTTGCCGCGCCACTTGACGGTAAGCTGGGTACCCGGCTCGACCCCGGAAATGTCCACCCGGATCGAGCTTAGCGCCTTGACGTCGGCAGACGGGTTCATCTGATTGATCAGCGGCCAGACCGCGGCCCCGGTAACCACGGCGCCGGTCCCGGCGGTGGCATAATAAAGGAAATCCCGGCGGGTTCCTTCGGTTTCGTCTGCGTGTGACACGACAGCGTCTCCCTTCTCTATCCGATCTTCATCCGATTCGCGCGGCCACGGGCCACCAGCCAACGCGCAAGCGAAGGCCACTTGCGCGGCTGTTTAGCTTGCAAGTAACGTGCAGTCCAGCGGTCATTAGGGCGCAGGCTAGGGGCAAACCCTTCAAAACTGGTGAATCAGGGCAATAAAAACCCGGAAAGGGCATGATGTGGCGTGAAAAAAGCTGGGTGCGGGGGGTGCTCCGG
Source organism: uncultured Aliiroseovarius sp. (assembly GCA_964585355.1). Classification (GTDB taxonomy): domain Bacteria; phylum Pseudomonadota; class Alphaproteobacteria; order Rhodobacterales; family Rhodobacteraceae; genus JAAEUB01. The sequence goes on along the minus strand of CAZPDV010000353.1, from coordinate 537 downwards.
GTGCGGGGATGGCTGATCGTTGCGGTGCTGGCGGTCAGTTTCGCGGTGAGTCTGCCGGCGCCCGCGCGGGTCGGTGACCGGCTGCAGATCGCCCTGCCGATGCTGGGGCTGGGCTGTGCGGTGCTGACGGGCGGCGCGGGCGAATACCTGCTGCGCTTCGGTCTGCTTGAAGTGGCGATGCACGGGACCAAGGCCGGGCTTGGCGCGGCGGCGATCAACCAGCGGCCGGACGGCGGCGGGCGCGGCTTTCCCTCCGGCCATACCGCGGCGGCGGCGTTCGGGGCCTCGGCGCTGGTGCAGGAATGTGTGCGCAACAGCCCCTTCGTGCAAGGCGTGGCGCTGATCGCCGCCGGCTTTACCGGGGCCAGCCGGATCGAGGCCCGCGCCCACACCATCTGGCAGGTGTTGGCCGGGGCGGTGCTCGGCTGGGGGATGGAGCGGCTGTTGCGCCGGCCCTCGCGCCCGCGGCGGTGGCTCGTGGGCTGGTGGCGGGCCCTGTTTCGCAGGCGGCGGGCCGGAGCCGGAGCGGAGCAAGAC
>CAZPDV010000352.1:0-2229 GCA_964585355.1 uncultured Aliiroseovarius sp. | reverse complement strand
ACCTTGTAGCCATGCGCCTCGGCCCAGCGCACATACATCCGCGCCAGCATCGCCGCCCAGTCACAGCTTTCGGTGCCGCCGGCGCCGGCATTGATCTCAAGAAAGGTGTCGTTGGCGTCTGCCTCGCCATTCAGAAGCGCCTTGAGCTCGGCCTTGGCCGCCTTGTCCCGCAAAGCCGCCAGCGCCGCCTCGGCCTCGGCCACCATCTCGTCGTCGCCCTCGGCCTCGGCCAGCTCGATCATCTCGACCTGGTCGTTGAGCTCGGTCTCCATGGCGCGGTATTCGTCCACCGCGTCGCTCAGCGCCTGACGCTCGCGCATCAGCTTCTGGGCCCGCTCCGGGTCGTCCCACAGATTCGGGTCCTCGGTCATGGCGTTGAACTCTTCCAGCCGGTGCGCAGCCGTGTCCATGCCGATCCGCTGACGCAAAAGCGCCAGCGATGCCTCGATCGCCTCGGCGTTTTTCTGTGCTTCTGCCCGCATGTTCCGGTCCCTGCCCTGTGATGGTCGCTGCGCCCGTGCAATAGCAACCCCTGCCCGGCACGGCAAGGCGTGGCACAGATCGCGCCCGCCGGCCCGCCCGCTTGTCGCAGCGCCAAAAGCCCTCTAAGACGGGCCCATGATAGCGCAAACAGGTTCCGCTTCCGCCCCATATAGCCTGGTCGCCGATATCGGCGGCACCAATAGCCGTGTCGCCATGGCGCGGGGGGGCGAGGTGCTGCATGCCAGCATCCGGCGCTTTGCCAATGCCCGGTATCCCGGCCCCGAGGCCGTGCTGCGCGCCTATCTTGCCGGCCATGACGGCCCTGCCCCGCAGGCCGCCTGCCTGGCCATCGCCGGCGCGCTGGAGCACGGCCCCGCGGGCGAGGCGGCGCATATGACCAACCTCGACTGGCACCTGAGCGCGGCCAGCCTGCGCCAGGCCACCGGGGCCAGGCGGGTGCGGCTCCTCAACGATCTGCAGGCCCAGGGCCATGCCCTCGCTCAGCTGCCCGCCGATGCCTTGCAGCCGGTCCTGCCCGGTGCCCCCGCCCCCGCCCTGCCTCGGGCGGCGCCGCGCCTGGTGGTGGGGCTCGGCACCGGCTTCAATGCCAGCCCGGTGCATCCCCTGGCGGGCCAAACCCTGGTCCCGGCGGCCGAGGCCGGGCATGCGCAACTGTCGCTGATCGGCGCCCAGGAACAGGCTCTGGGGCAGCATCTGGCCGATGAAAACGGGCTGGTGCGGATCGAAAGCCTGCTGAGCGGGCCGGGGCTGGCGCGGGCCCATGGTTTCTTCGCCCCGGGGGCCGCAACGCTCGGCCCGGCCGAGGTGGTCAGGGCCGCCGGGCACGACCGGGCGGCAGAGGCGGCGCTGCGAATATTCGTGCGAATCCTGGGCCGGGTGGTGGCCGATCTGGCGCTGATTCACCTGCCACTGGCCGGCATCTACCTGACCGGCGGCGTTGCCCGCGCCCTGGCACCGTTCCTCGAATCGCACGACTTTGCCAACAGCTTCCATGGGCATGCCACCCTCTCGCGGCTTTTGCGACAAATCCCGGTGGCACTGATACGCGACGATTACGCCGCCCTCACCGGCTGCGCCCTGGCCCTGAGTCAGGAAACCGCATAACCTCCTGAATCTCCAGCCACTTTGCGAAATTCTCGATATTTCGGGTCGATTTTAGGCCAATATTAACCCGACCTGCCTACACCTTCTGAAAACGGATCAGAGAAGGGGGCAGTCATGCTCGATACCAGCCTTGCCAAAGGATGCTCAGATGAGTGAAGCCGTGGTGAAACTGGACGCGCGCCTGGACATGGCCAATGCCGGCGCGCTGGCTCAGAAAATACTGGAACATGCGGACGGGGACCTGACCCTGGATGCCTCCGAGGTGACCCATTTCGGGGCAATGGGGCTGCAGGTCGTGCGCGCCGCGGCAAAAAGCTGGCATCAATCCGGGCACAAGCTCAGCATGACCGGCATTTCCATCGATTGCGCGGATCAACTGCAATTACTGGGTTTCTCAAGTGAAAACATTTGCCTGTGGGAGGAAAGCTGATGCAGGTACTGGCAGTGGACGACAGCCGCACCATGCGCGACATGCTCAAACTGGCTCTGGCCGGGGCCGGAATCGAAACGCATCTGGCCGAAGACGGCATACACGGGCTCGAGGTCCTGGACGAAATCGACCGCCCCGACGCAATCATTACCGATATCAACATGCCGCGCATGGATGGTTTCGGCTTTATC
>CAZPDV010000351.1:0-2236 GCA_964585355.1 uncultured Aliiroseovarius sp. | reverse complement strand
AAAAGTTTCACGGTCCTGGATGACACGCGACAGCCGGGGAGCGCGCCGCACCTGTCCGATACCGCCGGCGCGCCGCGCCCGGCCAAGGCGACGCCTGAAGCTGTGTCGGATGTATTGGCACGCTGGTCGTAAGCGTCCTCATCAGCGCACGATGAACTCTGCATGAAGCGCGCCGGCGGCCTTGATGCTCTTGAGAATGTCGATCATGTCTCGTGGGGAAACGCCCAGTGCATTCAACCCGGCGATGACTTCCGACAAGGTCGTGCCTTCGCTTACTTCCGCAAGCCCGGTGCCTGGCTCTTCGGTAATGCTGGCGCTGCTGCGGGGCACAACGATTGCTTCCCCCTGACTGAACGGGTTTGGCTGCACCACCAGGGGTTCTTCCTGTATCCGCAGGGTCAGATTTCCCTGGCTGACCGCAACCCGACTGATACGCACATCAGCACCCATGACGATGGTTCCCGAACGCTGATCCACAACGACCCGTGCCTTCACTTCGGGGGTGACCAGCAGGTTTTCAATCTGACCGATTGCATGTGCCGGCGACAAGGCTTGCGTGGCCTTTATATCGAGCAGAACAGTACCACTATCCAGCATGCGGGCGACGGTCCGGCCAAAATTGGCATTGATCACATTTTCGATTCGGCTGGCGGTGGTGAAATCGGGGTTGCGCAAGGCCAACCGGATCGAAGACAGATCGCTGAACTTGAAATCCAGTTCGCGTTCGACCCTGGCGCCGCCTGGAATCACACCGGCGGTTGGCACCCCCTCGACCACGCTGGCGCCCTGACCTTCGGCCGAAACGCCACCGGCAATGATCGTACCTTGGGCCACTGCATAGATTTCACCATCCGCGGCGCTCAGTGGGGTCATGATCAAGGTGCCACCAAGCAGGCTTTTGGCGTCACCAATGGCCGAAACCGTGATGTCGATGCGCATTCCGGCCCGGGCAAAGGGCGGCAGGGTTGCGGTGACGAATACCGCCGCCACATTCTTGGGTCGGAATTGCTCTCCGGTGATATTGACGCCGAGCCTCTCAAGGATATTGGACATGATATCCTCGGTGAACGGCGCATTTCGGATACCGTCGCCGGTACCATTCAGGCCGACCACAAGGCCGTAGCCAATCAGGTCATTGCCACGCACGCCGTCAAACTCCACAAGATCCTTGAGCCGGATCGACGTGCCGGCATTGGCCATGCCGGTGGCGAAAAACAAGACGGCAAACAAAGTAAAGCGCAGGAAGGCAAGACCATTTTTCATCGCATGAAATCCGTGAAATTGAGGCGGGCAAGCCGGGCGGTGACGGTATAGAAGGTTTCCAGCTGCGAATACGTCGCCTGCAATTGTGAGGCGGTCTCATATGGATCAACCGCGATAAGGTCGTTCCTGGAAAGTTCGAGTGCGGTTTTTGAGGCAGCATTTCGCGCCGACGCGGTTTGAACTCTTTCTTGTGCAACGCCCAGGTCGGCTCGCATGATGGTCAAGCCCTGGTCGGCCTCCACGATCTTTTCCCCGGCAATGGCAAGTAGCTGCTCCTGCTCACTCGCATCGGTGGACAGGACCCCCTCGGCCACGAGAGCCGCCATCGCAAAGCCTTTCATCACGTCGCGCAAGGCCGGATCGTCGGCCCGGAAATCCGGTGTCAGATTGTCACCGTCCCCCATCTGGAAAGTGCCCATGGGAGTGGTGGAACCGAGATAGCCAAGGGTCTCAAACCCGCCCGCCGGCGTGTCGAACCAGGCTTCGACGGTATTGGCCACATCGACCGCTGTGGTATCTGCGGCCACCGCTGCTTTCAGGGCCACCAGCATGTCGTCAGCGCTGGCCAGGGCCGCCCGGTCGGTTGCGGCACCACCAAAAAGCGTGCGTCCTCCCGCATGGGTGTTGAGCGTACTTGCCAGCATACCGAAACGTTCGCGGGCATTATTGGCGACGATCTGGCGGGTCGCACTGCTTTCGCTGCCTTGAAAAGCCAGGAGGGAACTACTGAGATCACGAGCATTTTGCTGCACCGTTTCAAGAGCAGTCTGCATGGATTGGGTGACCACCCCGGCTTCGGTCGCGGCCGTATCATAGGCCGCGTTTGTGGTGAGCAGCCGCTCGATATCGGCAATTGGCCCAAAATCGCCAGAGAGAGCCGTGGAAATATCGGCGCGCAGCCCGGTTGTCAGTTCCTTGCTGAGCCGGGATATGTCGGTCTTGAGGCCCGTGGTCAACTGGCGGGACTGGAATA
>CAZPDV010000350.1:0-2246 GCA_964585355.1 uncultured Aliiroseovarius sp. | reverse complement strand
AGGCAGACCGATTGCACCCGCCCGGCCGAGCGCGCGCCCGGCAGCTTGCGCCACAGGACCGGGCTGAGGTTGAAGCCGACCAGGTAATCCAGCGCCCGGCGCGCCAGATAGGCCTCGACCAGGTCTTCGTCCACCTGGCGGGGGTTTTTCATGGCTTCGGTGACGGCGGATTTGGTGATGGCGTTGAACACGACCCGGCTGACCGGGGTGTCCTTCCTGATGGCGCGGCGCTTGCGCAGGGCTTCCTCCAGGTGCCAGGAGATCGCCTCGCCCTCGCGGTCGGGGTCGGTGGCGAGGATCAGCTCGTTGTCCTGCTTGAGCGCGTCGGCGATCGCCTTGACATGCTTGCGGGAGTCGGCGCCGATCTCCCATTTCATGGCGAAATCGTGGTCGGGATCGACCGAGCCATCCTTGGGCGGCAGGTCGCGCACATGGCCGTAGGAGGCCAGAACCGTATAGCCGTTGCCCAGATACTTGTTGATGGTTTTGGCCTTGGCCGGGCTTTCGACAACGACAACGGGCATTGGATTCCTTTCACGAAGGCGGAGCGGGATATGGCACCGCCATGGGGGCGTTAGATGGGTCGGGAAGGGGGGGAATGTCAAGGGAGCGGTTTCGCCGGGCTGGCGCCCGGCGACCGGTCGGGGGCGCTGCCCCCGAACCCCCGGAGTATTTTGCGAAGGTGAAAGATCAGTTCCTGGGCTTGTCGGAAAGCGGGATTTCCTCAAGCAGCAGGGCGATCACGAAGCCGGTGGCGGCGAAGGCGGCCGACAGCCAGAAGATCGGGGCCAGGCCGGTGGTGATGGCCTGGCCGATCATGTCGCGCACGAAGGGGGGCATGGCGGCCAGTTGTTCGGGGCTGATGCGCAGGCCTTCGCCCATGGTGCCGCCCATGGCGCTTCCGGGGGCGCCCATATCGGCCATGGCGGCGCTGACCCGGGCGGTGAAGATGGCGCCAAACAGCGCGATCGCCAGCGAGGCGCCGATCTGGCGGAACATCAGCCCGGCGGCGGTGGCAGTGCCCAGGTGCTGCTTGGGCACGGCGTTTTGTACCGAGGTGGTCAGCGGCGCAAACAGCGCGCCGAGGCCAAGGCCGAAGATGCTGGCAAAGGCGGCGAAGTGCCAATAGGCCATGTCGGCGGTGATTCGGGTCAGCAGGCTGGCGCCAAGCGTGACCACCGCCAGCCCGGCGATTGGCAGGATCTTGTAGCGCCCGGTCTTGCGCATATAAGTCCCGGAAATGGCCGAGGAAACGAGGATGCCGGCGCTGAGCGGCAGCATCGCCAGGCCGGACTGGGTGGGCGTGTCGCCGCGGGCCAGTTGCAGATAGACCGGCAGGAAGGTGATGCCGCCAAACATGGCCGCGCCGGTGATGAAGGACACCACCGAGGTGACGCTGAACACGTTCATGCGAAACAGGCCCAGCGGCAGGATCGGCTCGGCGGCGCGGCTTTCGGCCCACAGGAAGGCGGCAAGTCCGAGCAGGGCCGTGGCAGCGAGGCCAAGGATTTCAGGCGATTCCCAGGCAAGGCTGCGCCCGCCCAGCGAGGCGATCAGGGTGATCGAGGCCAGCGTCACCGACAGGGTAACGGCGCCGGCCCAGTCGATCTTGTGGCCACGGCGCAGGCCGGTGGGGTGAAAGCCGATGGCAAAGCCCACGAGCGCCAGCACCCCCACCGGCAGGTTGATGAAGAAGATCCAGTGCCAGGAAAGGTTGTCCACGAACCAGCCGCCCAGAAGCGGCCCGGCCACCGACGAGGTCGAGAAAACCGCGGCAAACAGGGCCTGGATCTTGCCGCGCTCGCGGGGGGGCACGATCTCTCCCACCACCGACATGGCCAGCACGAACAGGCCGCCGCCGCCCAGCCCCTGCAGGGCGCGCGCGCCGATCAGCTGGATCATGTCCTGCGAGACGCCGCACAACACCGATCCGGTCAGAAACAGCGCCACCGAGACGAAAACCGTGTTGCGCCGGCCATAGAGGTCGCCGAACTTGCCGTAAAGCGGTGCGACGATGGTCGAGGCCAGGATATAGGCCGTGACCACCCAGCTGAGATGCTCAAGCCCGCCCAGATCTGCGACGATGGTCGGCAGGGCGGTGGAAACGATGGTCTGGTCAAGCGAGGCCAGCAGCAGGAGCAGGCCGATCGAGGCAATCACCAGGTTGATCGACTTGGCGGGATTTTCGGAAGCATGGGTCATGCGCCACTTTTGCCGCCGGTTCGGGAAGGACGCAAGGGGGAAAC
>CAZPDV010000349.1:0-2253 GCA_964585355.1 uncultured Aliiroseovarius sp. | reverse complement strand
ATAGGACACCACCCGCAGCCGGCTTTCGCAATCGCCGGTGCAGGTGCCCCAGTATTGATCCCAGATATTGAGCGGCTCGTTGATGAAGAACTGGATGCACCATTTCAGGTAGCGCACCGGCATCGGCTGACCCAGGCCCAGGCTTTCGCGGATCTTCTCGCGCACTTCCGGCGGGATGGTCAGCGGCAGGTTGCCGGTCGGGTCCGAGGGCGCCAGGTCGAGGATCAGGAAGATGATGAAAGAAATGAACAGAAGCACCGGGATGGAAAACATCAGGCGTCTGAGAGTGTAGTTCAGCATGGGTGACTCGGTTCAGTTCTCTGGGAATGGCAGGCGAGGGTGGCCGCCCCACCGGGGCGGGGCGGCCGCTGTCAGATCGGCTTACATGTCGCCGCGCGACCAGTCGGCCACGTTCCACATCTGGCTGTCCCAGACGTTGAGCTTCACGCCTTCGAGGCTGTTGGCATGGGCCGAGACCGAACCGCGGTGGATCAGCGGGATCATCGCGCCTTCCTGCATCAGCATGTCGTTCATCTGCTTGACGATTTCCGCCCGCTTGTTCAGGTCGGCCGTCTTGGAAAGCTCGGCCCACAGGGCATCATATGCCGGGTTGCAATAGCGCGGCATGTTCGAGCCCAGCCAGTTGTTGGCAGGCGACGGGATCTCGTCACAGGTCCAGGACTTCATGTAGGTCTCGGGATCGGTGCCGTCGAACAGGTTGGTGTACATCTCGATATCGGCATAGAACTTCTGGAAGGTGTCCGGGCTGGACTGATCGCCGCCAAAGAACACGGCCGCGTCGATGTTTTTCAGCTCGGTTTCCACGCCGATCTGGCTCCACCAATCCTTGACCAGGGCCTGGGTATCCTGACGCACCGCGTTGGTCGAGGTCTGATAGAGGATCGAAAGCTCAACCCCGTCCTTGTCGCGCACGCCGTTGCCATTGGTGTCTTTCCAGCCGGCCTCGTCCAGGATCTGGTTGGCCTTGGCGATGTCCTGGGTCAGGCATTCGTCATTGGCGGTGGACACATAGATCGCCGGTGCCGGCACCACGTTGCAGGTGGGCTTGCCGGCTTCGCCATAGCCGACTTCCGCCAGCAGGTTGCGGTCGATGGCCAGGCTGAGCGCCCGGCGCACGGCCGGATCGGTCAGGAAGGGATGCGGCCCGCCTTCGACGGTCGAACGCTTGTCGCCCAGGGCCGGGTCGCGGTTGGTCAGGTTGACCATCAGCCGCTCCACGGCCGAGCCGAAGGCCGAAACCACCTTGCCCTTGCCGGCGGCGGCCATCTGCGCCAGCACGGTCGGATCGACCTGCAGGTTCCAGGCATAGTCGAACTCGCCGGTTTCCAGCACGCTGCGCGCTGCCGAGGCCGCATCGCCGCCACCCTTGAACACCACCCGGCCGAAGGCGGGCTTGTTGGCGTCGCGGTAATTGGGGTTGGCCACGTAAACCACGGTGTCATTGGCCTTGAATTCCTCGACCATGAACGGGCCGGTGCCGATCGGGCCGAAATTCTGCTCGGTGCAGTTGGGGGCATTGGCGCCCACGCAATCCTTGAACTGGGCCTGTTGCAGCACCGGCACGGTGCCGCCCACGAACGGCCCATAGGGGAAGGGCTTGGGCTTGGTGAAGGTGATCTTCACGGTGAGATCGTCCACCGCCTCGACCTTTTCCACATCGGCGAAGGCGGCCGAGGACTGACAGCCGCCATCGGGCGCCATGCAGTATTCGGCGGTAAAGGCCACGTCGTTGGCGGTGAAATCGGTGCCGTCCGACCACTTGATGCCGGGGGTGATCTTCCAGGTGATCGAGGTCAGATCCTTGGAAACACCGCCATTTTCGACGGTGGGGATTTCCTCGACCAGCCAGGGCACCATGTTGCCGTTTTCGTCATAGCGGGCCAGCGGCTCGATCACCAGGGCCGAGGCGTCGATATCCTTGTTGCCGCCCGACAGGTACGGGTTGAGGATCGAGGCGGCCTGCCAGTACAGGATCTTGAGCTCGCCATCATCGCCGCGCCCGGCCATGGCCGCGGCCGGAGCCAGCGCCATCGCGGCGGCGGCACTGAAAAGAAGTGTCTTGAGTTTCATCTGGTTCTCCCTTGGTTATTGCTCTTGGGCCTCGTCAGCCGCCGGTTTTCCGGCGGTCTCATTCAGTTTCGGTTTCGGTATCGCTTCCAACATGGTTGTAATGGTGGCAGGCGACAAAGCGCCCCGGCAGCACTTCGCGAAATTCCGGGTCCTCGCGGTGGC
>CAZPDV010000348.1:0-2254 GCA_964585355.1 uncultured Aliiroseovarius sp. | reverse complement strand
CCCCGGCCTTGCCGACATCGCCGATGACGCGCGGATGGTCGCTGTCATAGCCGCGATGGGTGGCCAGGTCGAAGGCGACCGATACCCCCTGCTGGCCCGCCGCCAGCCCCTTGCGATAAAACGCGTTGCTTTCCTCGGCGGTGGAAAACCCGGCATATTGGCGAATGGTCCAGGGCCGCCCGGTATACATGGTGGCGCGTGGCCCACGGGTGAACGGCATCAGCCCCGGCACCCCCCCCATATGCTCCAGCCCCGCAAGGTCGCTTTCCTGATACAGCGGTTTTACCTCAATCCCCTCCGGCGTGTGCCAGGTCAGATCGCCCAGCGCACGCCCTCGCAGTTCTTTCTGCGCCAGCTTTTCCCATGCATTGTCGTCGCTCATCCTGACTCTCCTGTACCTGCGGACGGGCCCGCAAAACGTGCAATTCCTCGCCTTGGCGTGCGTCCACCTTGTTCCCATGCCCCCGAGCCTCTATTTGATAACAAAGGGGAAATTATGCGCCATCTGTTGATCCTGATCCTGCTGCTTGCCGCGCCGCTTTCTGCGCAGGAAGCGCCACAACCCATCGGCCCGGAGATCCTCCAGGCGGAAACCCACGCGTTGGACGAATTCCTCTGGCTGTCGCGCCCTTTGGTCATCTTTGCCGATAGCCCGCGCGACCCGCGATTCCTCCAGCAAATGGAATATCTGGAAACCCGGCCCGAAGACCTTGCCGCGCGTGACGTGGTGGTTATTCTGGACACGTCGCCCGACACCCTGTCGCCAATCCGCGAGACCTTGCGCCCGCGCGGGTTTTCCATGGTGTTGCTGGGCAAGGACGGGCAAATATACCTGCGCAAATCCACACCTTGGCATGTGCGCGAAATCTCGCGTTCGATCGACAAGATGCCGATCCGCATACAGGAACTGAACGACAGCCGCCAGTATACCCCGCCGCCGAAATAGGCCATCATTTGTCCCCCCCGGCCAATAGCACCAGCCGCGCGTCCGCATCCATCACCGCGACCACACCGGCCTGATTGTCAAACACCAGCAGCGCGCCTGGAGTCGAAAACAGCTGATGAAACACCCCCTCGTTGACCTCATCCATGCAGGCACGCGCCGAAAAGGCCGCGTCCTGCAACGCCACGCCCACCGGCCGCTCCTGGTTCATCACCGCGATAAATGCTTCATCTGGCGTGCCCTCGGGATGGCGCAACGCCATCACCTGCCCGCGCTTCATCGCCGCCAGCGCCGCGCGCACGTTTTCCTCCGGCGCCAGCGTTGACTTCACATCCCCCGAGCGCAGCGCATATACCGCCGCGGTGCAGCTGCGGGTCGATTTGAAATAGACCGTCTCTCCCACCCAGAACCACCGCTCCAGAATCGCCCGCGCCCCGGCCTCGTCCATCCGCGCGCAGGCGGCCAGAGCCAAAAGCACAAGGGGGACCAACAGGGCGCGCAGGACCGTCATCGCCTATTCAAACTCCATGATCACATCATCCACCGCCAGGTTGTCGCCGGCGCCGGCGTTGACCTTGGCCACCACGCCCTTTTTCTCGGCGCGCAGGATGTTTTCCATTTTCATCGCCTCGATGGTGCACAGCGCCTGGCCTTCCTGCACCACATCGCCCACCGCGACGTCCAGTTCCACCACCAGGCCAGGCATGGGACACAGCAGCAGGCGCGAGGTATCCGGCGGTAGCTTTTCCGGCATCAGCCGGGCCAGATCGGCCTGTCGCGGGCTGCGCACATAGGCCTTGAGGTCGGCGCCACGGGTGCGAATACGAAAGCCGGCGGCGATCTTGTCGACCTTCAACACCAGCGGCGCCCCGTCGACGACCAACCGCGCCAACGTCACCCCCGGCACCCAGTCCGAGGTCACACGCATCGTTTCACCGTCTTCAAACGCGATGGTCGACCCGTCCGGGTCGGCGGCAATCGTCACGGCAAATTCGCGCCCGCCCAGCGCCACCACCCAGTCGCGGCCGACCCGCCGCTCGTGGTTGTCCATGCGCCCGGAAATCCGCGTGCGTCGAATTTCCATAACCCGGTACATCGCCGCCACCGCCGCCGCGACCCGACGCAAAGCCGCGCCGTCCAGCGCCACCCCCTGAAAGCCGTCCGGGTATTCCTCTTCAATGAACGCCGTGGTGATGTTGCCCGAAGCGAGCCGTTCATGGTCCATGACCGCGCTCAGAAACGGCAGGTTATGGCCGATCCCCTCGACCTCAAAACTATCCAGCGCCACCCGCATATGTTCCAGCGCCGTAT
>CAZPDV010000347.1:0-2262 GCA_964585355.1 uncultured Aliiroseovarius sp. | reverse complement strand
TGCCGTCCGAGCGCAGCAGGATCATGTCGTCAAGCTGATCGTTGCGGATCACCACCCGGCCCTGCACCTGATCGTCGATCACGGTTTCGCCGCTGCGTGGCGCCTTGAGGCGGATCACATGCGGCGCGCCTTCCGGGTGGGTGTCGGGGGCGGCGTCGCGCCAGGGGCTCTGGAACAGGGTCGAGCGTTTTTCGGCCCGCGCGGCCTCGCGAAAGGCGGCGATTTCCTCCTGGGTGGCAAAGCATTTATAGGCGTGGCCGCGGGCCAGAAGCTCCTGGGCGACCTCGGCATGGCGGTCGGCGCGGGCGAACTGGCTGATCGCCTCGCCATCATGGTCAAGCCCCAGCCAGTCGAGCCCCTCAAGGATCGCCCGGGTCGCTTCCGGGGTCGAGCGGGCGCGGTCGGTATCCTCGATTCGCAGCAGGAACCTGCCGCCCCGGCCGCGGGCATAGAGCCAGTTGAACAGCGCCGTGCGCGCCCCGCCAATATGCAGAAATCCGGTGGGCGAGGGGGCAAAACGGGTGACGACGGGGCGATCTGACATGCGCGTTAACCTTTTGGAAACCATGATGGGCGTAGCCTGCGGGTTCTAGACAATGGCTGGCGGGAGGACAAGAGTGGCGCCCTTCATATGGGTCTTGCACCGCGTCGAGGCGGCGCGGGGGCAGCTTTTTGTCTGGGTGCCGGTGTTCCTGGGCGGCGGAATCGGGCTGTATTTTGCCTTGCCGGCAGAGCCGGCCCTGCCGGTTTTCGTGGGGCTCGGCGCGGCGGCGCTGGCGCTGGCGGGGCTGGGCTGGCGGCTGGGCGGGGGCGCGGCGCCGATCCTGTGGGCGCTGGCGCTGGTGTTGGGCGGGGTGGTGCTGGCCGGCGCGCGCACGCAACAGGTGGCGGCGCCGGTGCTGGGCTGGCGCTATTACGGCCCGGTCGAGGGGCGGATCGTCGCCATCGACCGCGCGCAATCCGAGGCGGTGCGGCTGACGCTCGACCGGGTGCGGCTGGACCGGGTGCCGCCGGCGCGGACACCGGCGCGGGTGCGCATTTCGCTCCATGGCGATCAGCAGTTTTTCACCCCGGAGCCGGGGCTCGTGGTGGCCGCCACCGCCAGCCTGGCGCCGCCCTCCGGCCCGGTCGAGCCGGGCGGCTTCGATTTTCAGCGCATGGCGTGGTTTCGCGGCCTGGGCGCGGTGGGCTATACAAGGGTGCCGGTGCTGGCGGTGGCGCGGGCGCCCGAGGGCTGGGGGGCGCTGGCCGTCACCCGCCTGAGGGCGCGGATCGCGCATTGGGTGACCAGCCGCCTGCCGGGCGAGGCCGGGGCCTTTGCCGCGGCGGTGATGACCGGCGACCGCGCCTTCATGGGGCGCCAGACGCTGAGCGATCTGCGCCGCTCGAACCTGGCGCATCTTCTGGCCATTTCCGGGCTGCATATGGGGCTGTTGACCGGCTTTGTCTTCGCCGCCCTGCGCATTGCCCTGTCGCTGGTGCCGTGGCTGGCGCTGCGGCTGCCGGTCAAGAAGGTGGCGGCGGTGGTCGCGCTCATGGCGGGGGCGTTCTATCTGGTGCTGTCGGGCAGCAACATCGCCACCCAGCGGGCCTTCATCATGGTGGCGGTGATGTTCATCGCCATTCTGTTCGACCGCCGGGCGCTGACCTTGCGGGCGGTGGCGATGGCGGCAGTGATCGTGCTGCTTCTGCGGCCCGAAGCGCTGACCGAGGCGGGATTCCAGATGTCCTTTGCCGCGACCACGGCGCTGGTGGCGGCCTTTGCCGCCTTGCGGGACTGGCGCGGCTGGCGGGCGCCGGGCTGGGCGCGGCCGGTGCTGGCGGTGGTGCTTTCGTCGGGGGTGGCCGGGCTTGCCACGGCGCCGTTTTCAGCGGCACATTTCAACCAGATCGCCCATTTCGGGCTCTTGGCCAATGTGCTGGCGGTGCCGGTCATGGGGCTGGTGGTGATGCCGGCAGCGGTGCTGGCGGGGCTGTTGGCGCCGTTCGGGCTGGCGGGGCTGGCGCTGATCCTGATGCGCCCGGCGATCCTGTGGATCCTGTGGGTGGCAGGTTTCGTGGCCGGGCTGGAGGGGGCGGTCAGCCATGTGCCGGCGCCGCCGGGCTGGGTTTTGCCGGTGCTGACCATTGGCGGATTGCTTGCCATCCTGGCGCGCGGCCGCCTGCGCTGGGTCGGGCCGGTGCTGATGCTGGCGGGCTTTGTCGGTTGGGCGATGGGGAGCCGGCCTGACCTGCTGATTTCCCCCTCGGGCGGGTTGCTGG
>CAZPDV010000346.1:0-2265 GCA_964585355.1 uncultured Aliiroseovarius sp. | reverse complement strand
CGATCCGGGGCCTCCGGCGGGAGTATTTGGGGAAAGATGAAAGGCGGGGGCAGGGCCTAGTGCGGCCGCTGGCCGGTGCCGTTCATCAGGTTGAGCACGTCGAAATCCAGATGCGGGCAGGTCGCTTCGATCTCGGCCCGGATCAGGAGCGGATCGGGCAGGTCGGTGCTCATCACCCGGTAGCTGCCGCGATAGCCGCTGTCATGCAGAAGCTGGGCCACGTCGAGGCAATCGAAGCTGGCACAAAGCAGGGGGGAGAGCACCGTGGCCGGGCGCAGGAGCTCCAGCAGTTCGGGGGTGAGGTCGGAAAATTCCACATAGGAGACATCGCCGGAATGCGGCAGGTCGCGGCCGCTGGCCCGCCAGCGCTGAACCTCGCCGACCACCAGGATCCTGCCCGTCCCGGACGTTTGCGCCTCCTCGCGGCGGGCGCTGGCACCGATATTCTTAGCCCGGCCTGTTCGCATATGCCTGCCTTCTCTGATCAAGGTGGCGATTGAGCCATTTCGTCTGGCTGCAATTATAAGGAGAGGAAAACCGATTGCAATTCAAGATGGCAGGGTGTGGCAGGAATGCCATCCCTTGAGTGAAATGACGTGGCGTTACCGGGAAAACAAAGCCCGCTTGCCAAGCCGGCCGGTCTGGGAAATGGTGGGGCAGGGGCCAGGCCGTGGGAGAGCAGGGTGGAGGCGGATCAGATCGTGGCATTGCTGCCGATACCGGCCTTGGCGATTTCCGGGGCGCGCAGGGTGCTGGCGCTCAACCCCGAGGGCGAGGCGCTGCTGGGCGCGGGCGGGCGCGGGCGCCATTACATGACCATGCTGCGCCAGCCCGATCTGGTCGAGCGGATCGAGGCGGCGCTGGCCGGGGGCGGGGCCGGGCAGGGGCGCTTTACCCGGCGCGAGGCCGGGCGGGCGCAGGATTTCAAGGTGGCGATCCGGCCCTTGCCGGCGGGCGGCGGGGTGCTGGTGGCGTTCGAGGACGTGACCCCGTTCGAGGAAGCCCGGCGCATGCGGTCGGATTTCGTGGCCAATGTCAGCCATGAGCTGCGCACGCCGCTGACCGCGCTCAAGGGCTTTATCGAGACCCTGCGCGGCCCGGCCCGCGACGACCCGCAGGCGCGGGCGCGGTTCCTGGAGATCATGGCGACCGAGGCCGAGCGGATGGACCGGCTGATCGAGGATCTGCTGTCGCTGAGCCGGGTTGAAAGCCGTGAGCGGCAGCGCCCGACCGAAAGGGTGGAACTGTGCGGGCTGATTCGCGACCAGGCCGCAGCCCTTGGCCCGCAGGCGCAAAAGCGCGATGTGCGCCTTGTCCTTGAGGGCTGTGAGGGGCGCGCGCTGGTGCCGGGGGATGCCGACCAGCTGCGCCAGGTCTTTGCCAACCTCATTGAAAACGCGATCAAATACGGCGCCGAGGGGGGGGAGGTGCGGCTGGTTCTTTCGCCCATCGCCCATGAGCCCGCCCTGCGCGGCGCCGGGGTCATGGTCCGGGTCATCGACCGGGGCGAGGGCATCCCCGAGCACCATATCGGCCGCCTGACCGAACGTTTCTATCGCGTCGATACCCACCGCTCGCGCGATATGGGGGGCACCGGGCTGGGGCTGGCGATCGTCAAGCATATCCTCAACCGGCATCGTGGGCGGCTGCGCATTGCCTCGACACCGGGGCAGGGCAGCACCTTTACCGTGCTGCTGCCGGCGGGCTGACGGCGCTGTGGCATCTTGACGGTTGTCAGGCGGGCCGGCATGCCCTATGGCGGGCTCAGAACAAGCTGCCCGCGAGGAGCCCATGCTGACCGAGCCCGCCGAGCCCCAGGATACCAAGATTTCCGCCCGGGATGTGAATGTCTGGTACGCCGACAACCACGCCATCAAGAACGTGTCGGTCGAGATTGCCGACCGCACCGTGACCGCCTTTATCGGCCCGTCGGGCTGTGGCAAGTCCACCTTTCTGCGCTGTCTCAACCGGATGAACGACACCATCCCGGTGGCCAGGGTCGAGGGCGATATCCGGCTGGATGGCGAGGATATCTATGCCGCCAGCGTCGATCCGGTGGAACTGCGCGCCCGCGTTGGCATGGTGTTCCAGAAGCCCAACCCGTTTCCCAAGTCGATCTTCGACAACGTGGCCTATGGGCCGCGCATTCACGGCCTGGCGAAAAACCGGAGCGAGCTTGAGGAGATCGTGGAAAAATCGTTGCAGCGCGCGGCCTTGTGGGACGAAGTCAAAGACAGGCTCGAGGCGCCGGGCACCGGGCTTTCC